>JAWWPV010000939.1:0-5042 GCA_033854775.1 Trebonia sp. | reverse complement strand
AGGCCCGCTCTGTCCCCGCCTGCCGCAGCACCGCGTACTCGGCGGGCGAGAGCAGGTCCCGCCACTCCGACTCAGTCCGCTCCACCTTCTCCATGGTTCGAGACTAGTCGATCGGCGAGGGTGTCGGCCGGCGCGGGAAGTCCCGCCGGCCCAGCCAGGCAAGGGCTCCTCATGATCATTCCGAACGGGTGCGTGGCGTCGTCCGACCCGCTCGCTACACCCGGACGTCGGGTGCCAGGGCCTCCAGGATCTCCGAGGCGCGCAGCACCGCCTTGCCCTCGTCCGCGGCCGGGTCGCCGACCGCTGGGTCGAAGTTCAGGTCGTAGAACACCTCGGTCACCCCGCAGCTCTCCAGCCACCGGATGTCCTCGCGGATCTGCTCGTACGACCCGGAGAGCAGCCGCCGCTGCCCGCTCGTCTTGGAGACCGACGGCTTGCCTGGCCGCGCGATGCCGCGGCACACGATCCGCGCCGGTCCGCGCCCGGCCGACCGCGCGGCGCTCTGCACCACCTTGGCCGACTCGGCGATCACCGACAGGTCGGCGCTTGACGCGGTCACCCACCCGTCACCGATCCGCCCGGCCCGCTCCATCGCCGCCCGTGACATGCCGCCGATCAGGATCGGCGGCCCTGGCCGCTGCACGGGCGCCGGGTCCTGCCGTCCCGCCGGGATCGAGAAGAAGGCCCCCTCGTACCCGCCCCCGCCGCTCCACAGCGCCCGCAGCGCGGCGACGTAGTCGTCGGCCCGCGCGCCACGCTGGCTCATCGGCGCGCCAGAACCGGTGAACTCCTCAGCCAGCCACCCGGACCCGATGCCCAGGTCGAGCCGGCCGCCGGACAGCACGTCCACGGTCGCGGCCTGCTTGGCGAGCAGCAGCGGCGACTGAAACGGGTGGTTGACGACCGCGACGCCGAGCCTGATCGACGACGTGGCCGAGGCCAGGTAGCCGAGTGACACCATCGGGTCGAGCACCGACCGGTACACCGGCGCCAGCTTGGCACCGGACGGCGCGAGCAGCCGCTGGAACGTCCACAGCGACCGGTACCCGAGCCGCTCCGCCCGCCGCGCCAGCTCCGCCAGGTTCCGCGGCGTGGCCCAGGCCCCCGCGACCGCCGCACCGAATCCAATGTCCATCCCTCAACCCTATTGGCCTCAGTAAATCGGGTGGACGCGCCGGGTGCCGTGACTGGAGAGTTGTCCTCGTGGACATCAGAATCCAGTGCCTGTGCATCGACTCCGCGCACCCGTCGAGGAGCGCGAACTTCTGGGAGGCCGCGCTCGGCTGGCAGCGGACCCATGACACCGACAGCGAGGTGGTACTTGAGCCGCCGGAAGGCAGCGCGGAGGACGGCGTTGCCCCTGACCTCCTCTTCCTGAAGGTCCCCGAGCCGAAGAGCGTCAAGAACCGGCTCCACCTGGACCTGCGCCCCGGGGACCAGGCCGCCGAGGTAGCCAGGCTTGAGGCCCTGGGCGCGCGCCGCGTCGACATCGGGCAGGGCGACGTGAGCTGGGTCGTGCTCGCCGACCCGGACGGCAACGAGTTCTGCGTGCTGAAACCGCTTAACCCCGAATCCGCGTCGGCGGGGTGACCGGCACCCCGGCCATGGGAGACTGCCAAGGTGACCGATTTGCTCCTGCCGGGGGTGCCGTTTCCCTTCGCGCCCTCTGGGTCCCCCGCCTGCCCGGCCAGCGTGGCGGGCGGGGCGCTGACGCTGACGAGCGGCCCCAAGTCAGACATGTTCATCGACCCGGCGGGTGACGAGGGCGCGCGCCCGGACGCGGGCCGGTGGACCGGCCTGCCTGGCGAGGACGACTTCACCCTCTCCGCGCGGGTCACCGTGGGCTTCGCCAGCACCTTTGACGCCGGCGTGCTGGTGCTGTACCTGAGCGAGCGGCGCTGGGCCAAGCTCTGCTACGAGTTCTCACCGCAGCGCAAGCCGACCGCCGTCACCGTGGTCACCCACGGCACGTCCGACGACAGCAACTCCTTCGAGACCGCCGGCGGCCCGCTCTGGCTCCGCATCACCAGGTCCGGGCGAGTGTGGGCGTTCCACGCCTCAGTGAACGGCACCTACTGGCAGCTGGTGCGCTACTTCACGCTCGGCGAGGCGTCCGGTGCCCGCGTCGGCTTCCTCGCCCAGTCCCCGACGGGCGCCGGCTGCACCGCGATCTTCGACTCGATCACGTACAAGCCGGGCGCGCCCGCCGACCTCCGTGACGGCACCTAACGCGCCAGCTCCCGACGAGACCGCACCCGGCACACGGTCCGCGACATTCACGTGTGCCCACGCGTCACCTCGATGTCACGGTATCGCTAGCCGGGGTCCACCGGGCGCTTTTACGCTCCCCCCATGAGCGATGACTCGGGCAAGAAAGAGACGACTCGGCGCGCCTTCGTGGTCGGCGGCGCCGCGGCGGCCATTGGCGCCGCCGCCGCCGGCCGCATCCGTCCCGACAGGATCTCCGACGAGCAGGCGAGGCTGATCGACAAGGTCACCGCCGCCGCCGCCACCGCGAGTGCGAGCCTCAGCGACGTCAAGCACATCGTGATCCTCATGCAGGAGAACCGCAGCTTCGACCACTACTTCGGCACCCTGTCGGGCACCAGGGGCTTCTCCGACCCGGCCGTGCCGAAGAACGCCAACGGCACGCCGGTCTTCGACCAGTACGGCTACCAGCCGGGCAGCGGGCCGAGCGCTTCCGGCTACCTTCAGCCGTTCCACCTGGTCAACGACCCGCCGTCGGAGAACGGCGAGGACACCAACGACATCGCGCACGACTGGGTGACACAGCACGACAGCTGGAACGGCGGCAAGCTCGACTCGTTCATCAAGGCTCACCTGTCCGCGGACGGCGACACCAACGGCCCGGTCACCATGGGCTACTTCACGCGGTCGGAGCTGGCCTTCTACTACGCGCTCGCCGACGCGTTCACGATCTGCGACGGCTACCACTGCTCGGTGCTCGGCCCCACCGACCCGAACCGCCTGATGGCGATGTCGGCGTCGATCGACCCGTCGGGCAGCCACGGCGGCCCGGTTATCACCACGGCGTCCGACCGGGTCGGCATGACGGGCAAGCTGAGCTGGGAGACCATGCCCGAGGCGCTGCTGAAGGCGGGCGTGAGCTGGAAGGTCTACAACGACCCCACCGGCATCCTGGGCCTCGGCGTCCTGTCGTACTTCAAGAACTACACCGACCCCTTCAGCCTCACCGGCCTCGAACTGATCGCTAAGGGCCTCACCCCGAGCTTCCCCGGCGACTTCGAGAGCGACGTGAAGGGCGGCAAGCTGCCGAGCGTCTCCTGGATTGTCCCGCCCCTGGCCGAGTGCGAGCACCCGGCCGCGCCGCCGGAGTGGGGCGAGTACCTGGTCCAGCAGATCCTGAGCATCCTCGTCTCGAACCCCGGCGTCTGGGCGCAGACCGTGTTCATCGTGAACTACGACGAAAACGGCGGCTTCTTCGACCACGTGCCGCCGCCCGCCGCGCCCGCGGGTACCGCGGGGGAGTACCTCACCAGCGCCCTGCCAAGCTCGGCGGGGGGCATCGCCGGCCCGGTCGGCCTCGGCTTTCGCACCCCGGCCCTGGTCATCTCCCCGTTCAGCGCGGGCGGCTACAAGTACTCGGGCACGCTCGACCACACGAGCACGCTCCGCCTGATCGAGACCCGCTTCGGCGTCACGGTGCCCAACCTGTCCGCCTGGCGCCGCTCCGCCACCGGCGACTTCACCGGCGCACTCAACCTCACGAGCCCCCCGGTGACCACGGTGCCAGCGCTCCCGTCCACCTCGATCGGCTCGAACGTCGCCGTCGTCGAGGAGGCCGTGCTCAACGCCCTCGCCGGGACCCTGGACGTCGGCATCCCCTACCCGATCCCCAAAAGCAACTCGATGCCCGCCCAGGAGACGACCCCCGTCAGGCCCCCGGTCCCCTAGTCAAGGGGCACCGGGCCACCCGGCCGACCGAGTCGATCATCCAGAATGGCAGCGGCTTGCTCCCGCCGCGCTCCGCGACCCAGGGCCGCTCACCAGCCCAGGGCCATCGTGCCGGCTCCGCCCCCCCGCGCACCGGACCCGCGAGTAACGCGTCAATTCCGTACGACGCGAAGACTCCGTGCCCGAAGTAGAAAAGGATCGGCCACCCGCAATGCCGCTGATGCATGAGGAACATGACACCCCTGAGGCCCGCGCGTCGGCCGTTCGCCTGAAGGCATCCCTTCGATACAGCAAGAAACGGCGGATGGTTAGCGCGAGCCTGCCAGGACCGCCGACGTGAGTTCGGTGGCGCAGCCCCACGACAGCGTGACGCCTGCGCCGCCGTGCCCGTAGTTGTGCCAGAGCACCCGCCCGCTGGGCAGGGTCTCCGCCTCAAGCCGCACCGACGGGCGGACGGGCCGCAGGCCCACGCGCTCCGCGACCACCCGGGCTCCGCGCAGCGAAGGGAAGGCCGCGGCGCAGTCCCGCATGATCCGGTCCGCCACGTCGGGCCGTGGCGCCAGGTCGGATGCTCCCTCGTACGCGGTACCGCCGAGGATGACCACGTCGCCGTGCGGGAACAGGTACACGTAGTCGGCGCCGTCGTTCCCGTGGTCGAGGTAGAACTCGGTGATGCCGGGGTTCTCGACGACGACGATCTGCCCGCGCACCGGGATCAGCGACTCATCGGGGACCAGCGTGCGTGCCCCGATCCCCGTGCAGTTCACCACGACAGGCGCCGCGACAGAAGCCAGCGACGTCACCGTCTCGGCCGCGACCGATCCCCCGCGGCGCTCGTACCGCCGCAGCAGGTACTCCAGGTACACCGGCATGTTGACCGCGGGCGCGGTGTAGCGCCAGCCCGCCACGAATCCCGCCGGCAGGTCGCCGGGGCCGAGGACGCGCACGTCAGGCAGCAGGTCCGTCCACGCGGGCGGCGCCGCGGGCGAGGCGCTGACCGCGCGTCCCGACAGCTGGTGCACTCCGGCGGCGGGCTCGCCGGCCAGCGCGGAAAACACGTCGAGCCCGGTCCGTGCCCACGCGCGGCACCGCTCGGGCGGCCCGCA
>JAWWPV010000938.1:0-2965 GCA_033854775.1 Trebonia sp. | reverse complement strand
CCGGCCTCGAACGCCAGCTCAGCGTGCTCACCACCTCGGCGGGCTTCCCGCGCGAGTTCCGGCCGATGATCGCTGATTCCGCGCTGATCCACATTCACAAAGTGGGCTCGACCCGCCAGGCGCTCCGGGCCGAGCAGCTCGGCGTGGACGTGGTGATCGCGTCGGGCTACGAGATGGGCGGCCACACCCACGCGGTACCGATGCACACGTTCGTGCTCGTGCCCAATGTGACCGAGGCGGTGTCCGTCCCGGTGCTGCTGTCCGGAGGAGCCCGCGACGGCCGGACGCTGGCTGCCGCGCTCTGCCTCGGCGCCGCGGGAGTCGCCATGGGCACCCGCTTCATCGCCAGCGAGGACAATGTGGACTGGCATCCGGCGACGGCCCGCCGCATCGTCGAGGCCGGCGAGGGTGACGACACCATTTTCCCTGGCGTCTACAGCCCGGCCCGCGGCCTGAAGAGCGCGGGCGTTGATCACCTCCTGGACCTGCTCAATGAAGGTGCGACACCGGATGAGCTGCTCGCCTACAAGGACGCGGCGCTCATCCGGGCTGAGGAAGACGGCGACCTCGACTCGGGAATCCTGCCGGCTGGCCAGGTTGCCAGCGGTATCCGCGACATCGTGTCGGTCGCGCAGTTCGTGCCCGCCATGGCGGCGGAAGCCGCCGCGGTGCTGAGCCGGCTGGCGCCCGCCGCCCATGCCACAACAGCCAGGTAAAGGGCAGAGGGGGACTAGCCGTGCCTATGCTCGTCCACGATTTCATGCAGCGGGCGGTGGCCCGTCACGGGGATCGTC
The DNA here is from genome assembly GCA_033854775.1 of Trebonia sp. Taxonomy (GTDB): domain Bacteria; phylum Actinomycetota; class Actinomycetes; order Streptosporangiales; family Streptosporangiaceae; genus Trebonia. The sequence goes on along the minus strand of JAWWPV010000938.1, from coordinate 2,171 downwards.
CGGCACTCGTCGATTCCTACGGCAAGCTCAGCTACAACCAACTGTGGGAGCGCTCGGCGCGATTGGCCGGCGGCCTGCAGTCGCGTGGCGTGGCCAAGGGTGATCGCGTCGTCGCGGTGATGAACAACCGCAACGAGTGGGTCGAGACCGACATCGCGGCTTCGATGATCGGGGCCCCCCGGGGCCGGCTCAATGCCCGCGATGGCGAGCGCGAATGGACCATCACCCTCGAGGACCTCGAGCCCAGGGTGGTGGTGAGTGGTCCCGAGTTCATCCAGACGCTGGAGCGCATCCGGGCTGCCGGTCAGGTCAGTGACTTCGAGCTGCTGACGCTGGGCGCGGGCGGGTCCTACGAAGACCTGATCGGCAGATCGGCTCCCATCGAGCCGGTAGCGGTCAGCGAAGACGACATCTACCTGATCTTCCACACATCGGGCACCACCGGCCGGTACAAGGGCGCTGTCTACCTGCACCGGAACTGGTTCAACACCTACCGGAACATACTGGCGTTGTTCATGGGCGGGCTCGACCACACCGACGCGCTGCTGCACGTCGGCCCGTTGTCGCACCAGTCCGGGATCCTCACCGGTCCCGCCCTCTACCAGGGCGCACGCTCGGTGATGATGGAGCATTTCGATCCCGAGTCGTTCTTCGAGATTGTCGAGCGCGAGCGGATCAGCCGCACGATCCTGGCCCCGGCGATCATCAACATGCTGGCCAGCCATCCCGCGGCCAGCAAGGCGGATCTATCCAGCCTCAAGACCATCTACTACTCCGGCTCGCCGATATCGCCGACCGTCCTGCGCAAGGCGATGGAGGTTTTCGGACCGATCTTCCTGCAGGGCTACGGCTCCACGGAAGGCGGCACCATCTACAACACGATTCTCTACCCCGATGAGCATGTCCGCGCGCTCGAGGAGAACCCGGACCGGCTGGCTTCCTGCGGCCGCCCGGTGCCCTTCTTCGATGTCCGCCTCGCTGACGACGAGGGCCGGGAAGTGCCGCCGGGCGAGATCGGGGAGGTGTGGGTCCGAGGTGATGCCGCCTCGGTCCGCTACTGGAACCAGCCCGAGGCCACCGCGCTCGCGTACGAGGATGGCTGGTTCAAGATGGGTGACCTGGCCGTCCGTGACGCCGAGGGCTACATCACGATCGTCGACCGGAAGAACGACATGATCGTGAGCGGCGGCCTGAACGTCTACCCCCGCGAGGTCGAGGACGCGATCGCCGCGTATCCGGCGGTCCGTGAGGTGGCGGTGATCGGCGTGCCGGACGAGAAGTGGGGCGAGGCTGTGATGGCGTGTATCGCGGCCGTTCCGGGGACTGACCTGACGCTCGAGGAGATCCAGCAGCACTGCCGTGACGTTGGCCTGGCCAGCTACAAGAAGCCCATCCATCTGGAGCTGGTGGACGAGATACCGAAGACCGCGGTCGGCAAGCTGTTCCGCCGGGCCCTGCGGGAGAAGCACTGGGCGGCGCAGCCGCGGCAGGTCGGCTGAGGCCCGCGATGTCCATCGACCTTCCCGCCTGGGGCGGCGAGGATCACCTGCTGCGCGAGGCGGTCCGCTCGCTGCTCGGCCGGTACGGGCGCAGTTACTTCCTGGACTGCTACCGCGACGGCCGCGAGCCAGCGGCGCTCTGGGGTGAGCTCTGTAAGGCCGGTTATGTCGGAGCCGCGGTTCCCGAGCACCTCGGCGGGGGCGGGAGCTCGCTCGACGCCGTCGTCGCGGTCGCGGAGGAGATGGGCGCGGCCGGAATACCGCTGCTGTCTTTCATCATGACCGAGCTCTGCCTGCCGGTCCTGGCCCGCCATGTGCTCCCCGAGACGGCCGCCCGGCTGGTGCCGCCGATCATCGCCGGCGACCGCCGGCTGGCTTTCGCGATCACCGAGCCTGATGCGGGCACCAACTCCTTCGCCATGCGGACCACGGCCGTCCGCTCGGGGCCGGACTACGTCGTGTCCGGGCGGAAGCGCTGGATCTCGTCCGCCGGTGAGGCCGACGACCTTTTCCTCGTGTGCAGCGGCGGTGACACCCCCTCGCGGGAGGGCAGGCGGCCGATCACCATCCTCATGGTCGACCTCGCTGCCCCGGGGATCCGCACGGAGGTGCTCACCGCCGACGCAGGCACTCCCGAACGGCAATACGACGTCATTTTCGACGCTGTCCGGG
>JAWWPV010000937.1:0-2776 GCA_033854775.1 Trebonia sp. | reverse complement strand
CCACGGCGAGCTCTTTGGCCCGGGTGGTTTTCCCGGCTCCGGGGAGCCCGACCATCAGGAGCATCGTGGCGGCGCACGGGCTCTGGGGCACGACGGGGCCGGACCGCATCTCGGCGGGTGTCGGCGGTGACTGGCCGGGCTGGCCATTCGTGACAGCGGGTACGCCCGCGGACGGGTGCGGGAATGGTTCTTCGTACTGTGAATGTGAGTCGGATCGCTGCAAGTGAGACATGACTCCCCTGATCAGGAAGGACGTCCGGCAGCGCGGGATGGATACTCGAGTGGCTGCCGGCGGGACACTGATCCGGCGGTACGTCCTGGCACTGACCCCGGCACGGCAGGGGCAGGCAATGAGGCCCGGTTACGGCAACCCCGGATACCGCCGCTAAGGGGCGATCCGGGTAGTCATGGCAGCGCAGCAGCACACGCCTCCACCATAGCCGAATGCCGCAGCCCTGCCGGCGGGTGCTGGATGTCGGCTGTGGCGCCGGATCGTTCGCGGCCCGACTCGCCCAGCGGAATGAGCGGGTCGATGCCCTCGATCGCTCCGCAGAGATGATCGAGGAGGCGAGGCGCGGCACCCCCAACAACGTGAACTGCGTTCTCGCTGACGTGCTAGCCGACTCGCTGCCGGGCAAGGACTACGACGCGATCTTCTCGATCAGTGCACTGCACCACATGCCGTTGCAATATGCACTTCTGGTGCTCGCGGCTGCCCTGCAGCCCGGAGGGGTCCTCGCTGCCATCGCCCTGCCTCACCTTCTGATCTGGCAGAAGCCGATCACCCCTGGCAGCTGACAATCGGGCACGTTCATCCGTGCTCGGCGTCTTCCGGGAAGGCGGTCCGGATCGAGTCATGGACGATCGGGCCCAGGCGGGTGGCTCGCTCATTGCTGAGCACGGCCAGGCGCACGTCGTCGCCGGGGAACCATGCGTTGAAGGAGCAGAAGCCGGGCTGGTCGCCGGGATGATAGAAGATCCGGCGGCCGCCGGAGGCGGTGCCGATGAACCAGCCGTAGCCATAGCCCTCGGTGCGGATGACGCCGTCATCGTCCTGGGCGGGCACGTGGGCCGTGAACATCGCCTGCCGGGCGGCGTCGGAGAGCACCCCGCCGTCAGCGAGGGGGCGATCCCAGATGGCGAGGTCCCTGACTGTGGACCAGATGCTCCCGGTGCCCAGGCTCGCGGTATCCAGCTCCCAGGAAGGCACCACGGCGCCGTCCTGGCGGCCAGTCGCCAGGCCTGGCTCGCCGCGGGGGCTCCCGCTGAATGTCGCGGTCATCCCCAGCGGCTCGAAGACCTCACGGGCGAGGAACGCGCCGTAGGGCTGCCTGGCGGCACGCTCGACGATGAGACCGAGCAACACGAATCCCGGGCTGCTGTAGGAGAAGCGCTCCCCCGGCGGGCTGAGCAGCGGGACGCCGGCGAACCTGCTCAGCAGCTCAGCGGCGCCGACGGGCTTCGTCAGGTCCAGCCCGGGCAGGTCACGCCAGTGGACCAGCCCGCCGGAATGGCTGAGCAGGTGATGCACGATGATGCGGTCCCAGGCCGCCGGGCAGCCATCGAGCCAGTCGCGCACCGGGTCATCCGCTGACAGGACGCCGCGATCGGCGAGCAGCACGGCCGCCTACTCCCCGCTGGAACTGGCGGTGCTCCGCGGCCTCGGCTCCCCCGACTGACCTCACTATCCCTGTGCCTGCCGGAGCGGCGCGGGCGCCCCCAGCACGGCGGCAAGCTCAGTCGGGATCGGGCGCTTGCCCGAGCCGTCCTTGCTCACGACCACGTACACGGTGCGCGCGGAACAGGAAACCTCGCCCCCGTTCCGGCGAACCTCGAAATCGAGCGCGAAACTGGTGCGCCCGCGCCGGGCGGTGGAAACGGCCACGACCACGTCCTCTTGCCAGCGGAGGCCGGCGGACCAGTCGATCTCGGTGTGGACCAGCTGGGCGTCCCAGTCCCCGTCAGCCAGCGCCTGGACCGATATCCCGCGCGCGTCGAGGAATGCGGTGAACGCCTCATCGAAGTAAGTCAGGTACCACCCGTTGAAGACGACACCCTGCGCGTCGACTTCCATGTACCGCACTCGCAGCGGGAACTCGAACTCAGTGGCCATGCCTTGGACCCTAATGGCATTCCGGAACTCGCTCGACGGCTTCCATGGGACCATGGCCAAGTGAGCAACTCGGCGGTCAGGCTCTTGGTGGCGGCTCCCGGCCAGGTGGCTGAGGTGCTGGCGCTACGAGCTGCGGCTCGGGCCCGCATCCCGACAGGAGAGCAGCCCGCCGATGACAGGCACCGAGGTACCGCTGGGCGGCGGCAACATGAGCAGCGGAGTCGTCCGCGTGGGCGACACCGTGCGCCGCCCGGCTGGCCCCTGGACGCTGGCTGTCCACGCCCTGCTCACCCATCTTCATGACGTCGGCTTCCGCGGTGCGTTACGGCCGCTCGGCATTGACGATCAGGGACGCGAGATCCTCACCTTCGTGCCCGGCACGGTCGCCTGGCCTGATCACTTTCAACTGCTGGACGAGGACGGCCACCTCCGCCGCGCCGCCCGCCTCATCCGCGAGTTCCACGACGCCGTCGCCGGGTTCACCCCGCCGCCCGGCGCGCACTGGCAGGCGCTCATGCCGGCCGACGGCAACGAGATCATCGCTCACCACGACCTGGCACCCTGGAATCTCGTCATCGGCGACCGCCAGTGGGCATTCATCGACTGGGATACCGTCGCGCCCGGCACCCGGCTCTGGGATCTCGCCTACGCCATGCACGGGTT
>JAWWPV010000936.1:0-12074 GCA_033854775.1 Trebonia sp. | reverse complement strand
CCAGCGCCGGCCGCATGTCACGCCTGTCCACGAAATCGTAATGACGCGTGCGGAAGAACTCCGAGGTGAACGTCCAGATCCCGCGGGCCGGCGACACGGTGTCCGGGCGGCCCTTCTCCAGCACGCTCTCCCAGAGCCAGCGCAGGTCCCCGGCCAGCCACCGCGTGCGAACGCCGGTCCGGTACGACTTCACCGTCTCAACCGGCTGCCCGGTGCCCCATTGCCAGATCATCAGCGGGAAGTCGACCCCCGAGTGGATCGCGTTCTCCAGCGTCCCGGCGAGCCGGCCGTTGACCTCCATGAGCAGCGGGCGGCCGCTCGCGTCGCGCCGGAACTCAACCTCGCATGGGCCCTCCACGCCGATGGTGGTCGCCAGGCTCACGGCCGTGTTGAGCAGTTCCTCCGGAACCGCATAGCTCTCCCGCATGGCCGAGACGCCGCCAAGCGGCGGGGTGGAGCGGTGGTGTATGCATCCGCAGTGGGCCAGCACCTCGCCGTTGACGATGAAGAGGTTTACCCCCTCGCGACGGCCGGTGGCCAGCTGCTGAGCGAGGACTTCGCAGCCCGTCGCGAGGAAGCGCCTGGACGCCTCCGTGGCCTCCGCCGCGTTCATCACCTCGATGGGGACCATCCGGTTGGCCACCGCGCCGGTCCACGAGACCGTCGGCTTGAGCACGTACGGGTAGCCGAACTGTGCCTCGGCCTCGCGCAGGTCCTCGACCGCGTTCACGTGGACGGACTTCGGGTAAGCAATATCGAGCTTGTCCGCGACCTCAAGGGTGCGGGTCTTGTCGTTAGCGAGCTCAAGCGCGGCGTCCGGGGCCACCGCCAGGAAGGAGCCGAGTTCCGTGAACCGCCCCCGCTCCGGCGCCAGCACCTTGATGTTGGCGTCCCCGATCGGCAAGACGACCCTGACGCGATGCTCACGGACGAACGCGAGGACCGCGTCCACGTACCTCGCCGGCTCGCTCACGTAGTCGGGCAGCACCAGGGCGCGCGAGCAGTAACGAGAGTGAAACGACGGCGGTTCATGGTGCGGAGGGTACTGGCCGGCGCTCTCGCCAAGGGCGACACGGAGTCCCGCCCTGCCCAGGCTTCGAGCGGTCGTCAAGCTGTGCTTGTGTGAAGCGTCCAAGATCAAGACGTCGTATTGTCCGCGTGCTGCTGCCATCCCAGCCATCTGTGTGATCCTTACCTTGTCGCACGAGGCCCCCGCGCGCCGGGTTGGGAAATAGTCAAGACAGTATGCCCCGATGCGCGCGATCCCCGGGTACTTATCATCCAAATGGGAGGTTACCGCCCGTGTTGCGAAGAATGCTGCTGACGTCGGCCGGCATCCGGAACGAGACCCTCAAGTCCGCGCTCGCCGGCCTGGTCGGCAAGCGGTTCGCGGCCACGAGGGTGGTATTCATCCCCACGGCCTCGGTCGCGGCGGGAGGGGATCACGGCTGGTTCATCGAGGACCTGAACCGGCTGCACGGGCTCGGCTGGCGGGAATTCGACATTCTCGAGCTGAACGGGCTGCCCGGGCCGGTGGTCATCGAACGACTACGGCATGCCGATGTCATCTACGCGGAAGGCGGCAATCACTACCACCTTGCGAACAGCATCGTCGCGAACGGCCTCGCCGCGGAGATGGCGGACATGCTGGAGTCGAAGGTCTACGTCGGCGTCAGCGCCGGCTCGATGATCTTCAGCAGGAACCTGTCCGAGCAGACTGGCGAGGCGTTCGGCGAGCAGGACGACCTGCGGATCCTCGGCGAGACGCGGGCGCGTTCGCCAATCGGACTGTTCGACTGGTACCTCAAGCCGCATCTGAACTCGCGCAGCTTCCCCAACCGGACCCAGAAGTGGTTTGAAAAAGCCGCGGCAAAGCTCGACTTCCCTGTCTACGCCATCGACGACGACTCGGCCGTCCGCGTCCGCGGCGACGAGGTCGACGTCGTTTCCGACGGCGAGTGGCGGCTCCTGAACGCCGGCTCAGGCCTGGGCGGGCAGCAGGCGGCCCGCGGGTAGCGGGCGGGTGGGCAGCGGTATCGGTTCCGCCGGGCGGCCGAGCAGCGTCAGGTAGCGCTCTCGCGTGATCGGCACGGCGCCGAGCGAGCGGAGGAACGGGCTGTCCCACTGCGCGTCGATGACCGTCCCGCCGGCCTCCTCCAGTCGCGCGAGCATGTCGGCGACGGCGATCGCGGCGGCGCCCTGGTGCCGCCCGAACAGCGAGTCACCGCTCAGCACCCCGCCGATGCCGATCCCCATCGCGCCGCCGACCAGCTCCTCGCCCAGCCATACCTCGATGCTGTGCGCCCAGCCCTGGTCGTGCAGCTCGGTCAGCGAGCCGAGCAGCGCGTCGGTGAGCCAGCGCGGCTCGCGGCCCCTGCGGCAGGCCTCGGCGACCTGGCGGAACGCGGCGTTGGCGGTAGTCCTGAGCCCGTCGTGGCGCAGCCGCTTCCTGACGTTGCGGCCGAGGTGCACGCCGTCCGCGCCGATCACCGGTCGCGGGTCGGGTGACCACCAGGCGGCCCAGTACGGATCGTCCCGCTCGTCGCCGACGACGGCGATCGTGCCCGCCGCCACCTGGTCCTCGTAACGGACCTCGTTGAGTGTCCTGAGGTACTCGTCGGGGGCGGGCAGCGGGATGATGCCCCGCCGGTACGCGCCGAGGACGCTCGCCGCGCTCAGGTCCGCGCAGAACGCCACCGGCCCGTCACCCGAGTCGGCCGCGGTGACCTTGACCGACGCCCAGTCCTGATGGCGGTTAGCCGGCATGCGCTTGCCGGTGCCCGGCCGACGGGGCGGGCAGGTAGCCGGTCCGCATCAGGCCGTCGATGTTGCTGTCAAGGAGCTGGCCGCTGACGGGCGCGAAGGCTATGCCGCTGCCCTGGAGCGCCCGCTCGGTATTGGTCTGGGTATAGGAGGGGAAAATGTGCTTCAGGTACATTTCCGCCACCGTGAGGCCGGCGGCACCGCGGTCCACGAACAACGGCAGGAAGGCCGCCATCGGGTGCGACGGGTCACGGGCGGCCTGCCGCGCGAGCTCCCGTACCCAGTCGCCGAAGGGCATCTCCGTAATCAGGTAGCCGCGGTCGCGCAGCCGGCCGACCAGGACGCCGAGCGGGGCGTTCTCCGGGCTGGCGAGATGGTAGGTGCGTCCCGTCGCGCCCTCGGTGACGGAAATATGACGGATGGCCGCCGCGCAGACGTCGGCGGCCACGAAGTCGAGCGGAAGGTCGATGTCCGGAGCCAGACCGGTGTCGGCGATGAACCTGATCAGCGCGGCCATCTCGGTCGAGGTACTCCAGGCGCCGGTGTGCACGCTGCCGACTATGTCCAGCGGCCGGTAGATGGCGACAGGAAGGCCCGCGCGGCCCGCGGCCCGCAGGAGTTCTTCCGCCGCGTACTTCGTCTCGACGTATCCCATGCGCAGCGACTCGGGGTCCGCGAGCGGCGTCTCCTCGGTCACCTCGCGCGTGCCCGCCACGCCGAGGCCCGCGAGCACCGCGGTGGTCGACACGTAGTGCACGGGGATGCCCCGGTACAGGCCGGCCAGCCGGATCACCTCGCGAGTGCCGGCCACGTTCGCCCCCCGCAGTTCCTGGTAGGGGTAGATGAAGTTCACCAGGGCGCCCGCGTGGTAGATGACGTCGATGCCGCGGGCGAGGTCGCGGAACGCCGTGTCCGCGAGCCCGAGCCGCGGCTCCGCGAGGTCGCCGACCAGCGGCACGACGCGGTCATCCGGCCGCCCGAGCTCGTATCGGCCGGCGGCCTGCCTGATGCGGGACAGCGCGGCCGCGCCGTCGCGCGCGCGGACCAGGCAGTGCACCCGCGCGCCGGTGGTCGCGAGCAGTTCGCTCAGCAGGTGGGCACCGAGAAACCCGGTCGCCCCGGTGAGCAGGACATCGCGGGGACTGCGCCAGGCTGGCCTCGGGCACGACGGTGCCGCGTCCAGCCGCACCCTGAGGTTGAGCCTGGTCTCGCGGGTGAAGTCGACCTCGGCCTGGTCGCCGTCCGCGGCCAGCCTTCCCGCCCGGGCGTCCGCCGTGGCGGCGGAGAACCCGCGCAGCGTGGGGTCGCGCAGCAGGCAGCGGGTAAGCGGCCGCACCGAGTCCGCGGAGATGCCGAAGATGGAGCGCGTGTGCGCCAGCATCTCCGCGGCGAGCAGCGAGTTGCCGCCGAGTGCGAAGAAATCGTCGTCGAGCCCGACATGGTCCTTGCCGAGCAGCCTGGCCCACAGGGCAGAAAGGCCCGCCTGCGTCGGCGTGTGCCGTTCGCTGTGCCCGTGTTCTGCGTGCCCGTCCTGCCCGTCAGGCCAGGGACCCGCCCCCGGCGGCAGGTGGTGGCGGGCGATGAACGCGGCGGGGATCATGTAGCCGGGCAGCCGGTCGAGCAGGTAGCGCCGCAGGCTCGCGGCAGGCGGATGGTGCACGGCGGTCTCCCCCGCCGCGGCGGCACTTGGCGTGTAGTAGGCCACCAGGCGGGTGTCACCAGCGTCGCGCGTTGACGCCACCACGGAAACCTGGCCGATATCCGGGTGCCCGGCGAGGACGCTCTCGATCTCCCCTGGCTCGACGCGGTAGCCGCGCACCTTGAGCTGGCGGTCCACGCGCCCGGCGACCTCGAGGCTGCCGTCCGCGAGCCAGCGGCCCAGGTCACCGGTGCGGTACATCCGGCCGCCGGGTACGCCGCGCGCGTCGGGCAGGAACCGCTCCGCGGTGAGCGCGGGCCGCCCGAGGTAGCCGCGGGCGACCCCGCAGCCGCCGATGTAGATTTCCCCCGCCGTCCCGGCGGGCACCGGGTTCAGCTCCCCGTCAAGGACCATGATCCGCGCGTGACCGGACGGCCGGCCAACCGGCACGGCGGCGTGCGGCTCCGCGGTGGGAAGCCAGGCGCCGATGTCGAACACGGCCGACGTGATGGTCGTCTCGGTAAGCCCGTAGGCGTTCAGCAGCCGCGCCCAGGGAGCCGCCCGCAGCGCGGCGCGGCAGTCGGCGGGGTCCGCCACCTCGCCGCCGGTGATCATCAGCCGGACCGAACGCAGCCGCTCGTCGGCCGGGTGGGTGAGCGCGAGCACCTGGTGCCAGTAGGCCGGTGTCAGGTCAAGGACGGTGACCTGCTTGCGCTCGACGCCGCGGAGCAGTTCCGATGGCGCCATGGTGCCATGCGGCGGCAGCGTGAGCGACGCGCCCGCCGTCAGCGCGGTGAACACCTGCTCAAGGAACGTGTCAAAGGCCATGGCGGCGACCTGCCCGACCCGGTCTTCCTCGCGGATCTGGTACTCGCCCGCCATCGCACCGATGACGCAGGCCAAGCTGCCGAAGCTGACGGCGACGGCCTTGGGGTCACCGGTGGAGCCCGAGGTGTAGATGACGTAGCAGAGGTTGTCCGGGTGCGGGCGGCTGTCCGGAACCGTCCCGGGACGGTCCGCGAGGTCCGCGGCGAGCTCACCGAGCGGGAGGAGCCGCGTCCCGGCGCCCGGCCACCCGGCCGTCTCTTCCGTGATCACCGCCAGGGGGCTTGCCTGGGCGCAGATGCGGGTCAGGCGCTCCCGGGGCAAAGCCGGGTCAAGCGGCAGGTACCCGCCGCCCGCCCGCATGATGGCGAGGATGGCCGTGATCAGGCCGACGCCTCGCTCCAGGTGAACGCCGGTCACCGTCTCCGGGCCAACGCCGGCCCCGGCGAGGTAGTGCGCGAGCCGGCTGGCCGACTCGTCAAGCTCGCGATAGGTCATCCGCGTCCGGCCGGCCACGATGGCGGTCGCGTCCGGGCGCCGGGACGCCTGCTCCGCGAAGCGCTCATGAACCAACCGGGCGTCCTCCGGGCCGGTGGCCAGGGGGACCATGTCCGTCCACGAGCCTTCGACGGCCTCGAGGCACTGGCTCCTGGACATGACGGGGGATTCGCGGCGCCAGCCCCGGGGCACATCGATCTCTGCCTGCCACAGCGCGTGCTGGCCCCGATCGTTGACCACGATAACGAAGGCATCTGGCGTTTCACCCGGCTGGTCCGTTATTGTCACGAAAGATTTCCTAGTCAATGTCCGGAAATGCGCCGACAGGATCGCCAACCATCTCATTTCTGCCCGCAGCATGTGTCGGCAACACTCCCCATCAATTGCCATAATTCACAGAATATTGCACCAAACCGGCAGGCAGACGAGCCGCGGAAAACGGGTAGATTGCATACACAGGCTCGATCAATTAAGCGAGAATACGGCTGGCGCGGGAGGAATGCCGTGACAACAAAGCGGTATGTTCTCAGCGGCTACGCCGCCTGGGTCGCGCTGCTCATCGTGGTGTACTACGAAGTGAGTGGCCTTCGGGTCGAAGCCTGGGGCCTGATCAGCCTGAGTGGGGTGACCGCCATCCTGGCGGGCGTGCTATTCCACCGGCCCGCCCGCAAGGTGCCCTGGCTGCTGCTCGCCGCCGCGCTCGCTTGTTTCGCGGCCGGCCAGCTCAGCTTCCTGATCGCGGCGAAGCTCAGGGTGGTGCTGCCCTTTCCGTCCTTCGCGGACGTGCTTTACCTGTCGACCTTTCCACTGATCGCCGCCGGGCTGCTGATCTTCGTCTACTGGCGCACCCCGGACGGTGACCGGCGCAGCCTGATCGACGCGCTGACGCTCACGGCCGGCCTCGCGCTGCTGTCGTGGGCCTTCCTAATCCGGCCGTATGTGCACGACTCGACGCTGTCCGGGCTGCAGAAAAGCGTCGCGATCGCCTACCCGCTCGGCGACGTGCTCTTGCTCGCCCTGCTGGCGAGGCTGCTCGCGCCCGGGTCTGGACGGACCAGGTGCGTCCAGCTCCTCACCCTGGGCGCTGCCGCGTGCCTGGTGTCCGACGTGGCCTTCGGAGTGATGCAGTTGCACGGGTCGTTCCACAACGGGTCACTCGTCGACCTCGGCTGGGCACTGTTCTACTCCGCCTGGGGCGCCGCGGCGCTGCACCCGAGCATGACGCGGCTGACCGAGCCGGTGCCGAGGCAGCAGGTAGAGGTCTCGCCGGTCAGGCTGGGCCTGCTCATGCTCGCCTCGCTCATCGCACCTCTCGTGCTGCTCACTGCCGTGCGCGGGGACCCGACGTCCGACGTGAGCGTGATCGCGGTGTTCTCCGCGGTGCTGTACCTGCTCGTGCTGACCCGGCTGTGGGACGCGGCCACGTCGCACCGTCGCGCGCTTGACCGGGAGCGCGTGCTGCGGCAGGCCGGCCTGTCGCTGGTGACGACGGCGGACGTGCCCCAGGTCGCCGGTGCCGTGGAGGACGCGGTCGGCGCCCTGCTCGGTGAGCACGCGCAAGGCGAGGCACTCCTTGGGGTGCGGATCGGCGGAGCGCTCCGCGCCGTGGACCGCGGCACCGATCCGGCGCGGGGCAGGCAACTAGGGCGGTTGGCCGAGTCATGGCTATCACTCGCCGTCGGGACGGCACCGAAGCTCACTCCGATGCGCCGACTGTCCGAGCAGGCGAGGACGGCCCGTCCCGGTGCCGACTGGATGCTGGTCTGCCCGCTCGTGCTCAAGGACAGGCCTTCCGGTGACACCCCCATCGGCCTGATCGCGGTGTTCGGGCAGCGGCGGATCCTCCTCGACCTTTCCGCGACGCTGGATATCCTCGCGCACCAGGTGGCCCTCACCCTGGAGAGCGTCACGCTCAGGCAGGAAGTGATCCGCCAGCGCAACGAGGCCTATTTCCGTGCCCTCGTCCAGGACGCCACGGACGCGATCGTGATCGTCGCGGACGACGGGACCGTCAAGTACGCGACGCCATCGACCGTGGCCATCTTCGGTGACATCACCGTGCAGGGCCAGCGCTTGTGGGACCTGGTCGCGGATGAAGATCGCGACGACTTCGCGCGCACCTTCGTGCGGCTGCGCGAGCGCGCGAGGTCCGGTCCGCGCGTGGTGGAAAGGGAGATCACCCGCTGGGACGGCAGGCGCGTCCGTATCCAGGCCAGGTGCAGCGACCTGCGGGAAGAGCCGAACGTCGCCGGCCTGGTCTTCACGCTGCGGGACGTGACGGCGCAGCACAAGCTTGAGGAGGAACTGAAGCACCGTGCCTTCCACGACGCGCTGACCGGGCTGCCCAACCGGCTGCTGTTCCAGGATCGGATAGCACAGCAGGTGGCCTCCGCCGCGCGGACAGAAGCGATCGCCGGCGTGCTGTTCGTCGACATTGACGACTTCAAGGTCGTCAACGATACAAAGGGGCACAGCGTCGGCGACGAGCTACTGATCGCCGCCGCCGCGCGTCTTGCCTCACTCGTCCGCGAGTCAGACAGCGCGGCGCGCCTCGGCGGCGACGAGTTCGCGCTGCTGGTCGGCGGCGCGGAAAGCACCGCCGCGGTGGAGGCGGTCGCCGAGCGCATCGTCGGCGCGTTCGCCGAGCCGTTCGCCCTGGCCACGGGGCTGGTCACGACCACCGTGACCGTGGGCGTGGCCACCACCCTGGACGCCACGGACACCGATGAACTGCTCAGGCACGCGGACCTGGCCCTGTACGCGGCCAAGGCCGCGGGGAAGCGGCAGTGGCGCCGTTACCAGCCAGTGCTCAGCTCCGGCCTGATCAGGCGGAGGGAGATCCAGGAGGCGCTCGAAGAGGCGGTGACCAAGTCCGCCTTCACCCTCGTCTACCAGCCGATCGTGGCCCTTGACACCGGCGCGCTCGCGGGCTTCGAGGCGCTGATCCGCTGGCCGCACCCGCAGTGGGGCATGATGCAGCCCGGCCAGTTCATCACCCTGGCCGAGGAAACCGGTCAGATCATCTCCATCGGCGCCTGGGTGCTTGACCGGGCCGCGGCCGACATCACGCGGTTCCACCTGGCCGCGGCGTCAGCCAGGGCGGGGGAGCCCGACGCCGGGTTGGCGCGGCTCGGCGGTCCGCCGAGCCGGCGGCGCGACCCGTACGTCAGCGTGAACGTGTCGGCCCGTCAGTTCGCCGACGTCGGCTTCGCGGACACGGTGCGGCAGGTCCTCGCCTCGTCGGGCCTTGAATCGAGCGCACTCATGCTCGAGCTGACGGAGACCGCCCTGCTGCGCCGCGACGAACGGCTGCACTCGGACCTGGCGGAGCTGAGGGCCATCGGCGTGAAGCTGGCGATTGACGACTTCGGCACCGGCTACAGCTCGCTCAGCTACCTGCGGGACCTGCCGATCGATGTGGTGAAGATGGACCGGTCCTTCGTCGAGGGCAGCGGCGGCTCCGACCAGAGCCTGGCCGTCGCCGAGGGCATCGTGCAGATTGCCAGGACCCTCAGTCTCGAGGTAGTCGCCGAGGGAATCGAAACCGAGGAGCAGCGGGACTTGCTCAGGTCGATGGGCTGCCACTACGGTCAGGGATTCCTGCTGGCGATGCCGATGCCGGCGAGCAATGCCGAGGAACTGGTCCGCAGCGGGTTCTCCGCTATTACGCCCGTCCCTGCCCCAGGGCGCTGACCCGCGTAGCGCGGATGAAGCCGCGTAACCCCCGTGTCATTACCCCTACGGACTCCTTACGCGACCCCCGAACCGCTGCCGCGGTCGCGGGCGGCGGGGCAGGCTCGGTCCCGTAAGCATCCAACGGGCGCGCCGGGCGGGCGACGTCCACGTAAGGAGGCATCGATGATAGGCCGCAATAAGCGCGGAATCCGCCGGGCATCCACGCGGGTACGCCTGGCCGTCGCCGCGGCGGTACTCGTGGGCGGCGGCGCAGCGGGCGCGGTGGCGGTTGCCGCCACCCACAATGGCAGCGCGACCGCAGCATCCGCCGGCTACTACAGCCACTCTCGCACTCTCAGCGAGCCGACGGCGCTGTCGAGGGCGATGAACGGCTGGAACAAGTCGCCGGACAGCTCGATCCGCACGCTGACGCAGATGGTGCCGATGCGCACGTTCAGCATGATGTCGTGGCACACTCACACGATCGCCTTGCAGCGCGGCACCGTGATCGGGGCGACAAGGCACGAGTTCGTCATCAAGTCCTCGAACGGCAAGTTCCAGCTGTGGTTCGTGAACCACGGCACCAAGATCGTTAACGTGGGCAGCAACCCCACAGGAATGACCGCTATGACCGGCGGCACCATGGCAATGCCGAGCAACATGAACATGAACATGAGGACCAAGGCCCTCGCCAAGGGTGACCTGGTGTTCATCTTCGGTGAGCGCGTGCACGGCGAGCTCGTCGCGCAGTTGGTGCTGTTCGTGGCGCCGATGAAGGTCACCACGACTCCGACCGCCACCCCGACCATGACGGCCACGCCCACCACGACGGCGACGCCGAGCATGACGGCCACGCCAAGCATGACCGCCACGCCGAACTCGACGATCGGTGGCACCCCGGTGGTCAGCGGCACCAAGAGCTAGCGCCAACAAGAGCTAGCGCCAACAACAACTAGCGGTAAGCCAACACCAGTGTCCGTGGGCGGACCTCCCCGTCGCCCACGGGCACTGCCGCGTCATGGCCCATCGGCGGGGCGGACCGCGACGAAACAAGCGAGTTGGCGTACTCTCGGATTCAGGAGTAGGACTTCGATAGCGGGCCGACGGTGTCCCGCACGAGGCGCGGGAGGCGAACAGACGTGAGCGGAATCGTACTGCTTGTGCTTATTGGCCTCGGCGTCGCCTGGTTTTGGACCAGGGGCCGACAGAAGATGAAGCTGCCAGTAACGGGCAAGCACTGGGCCTGGATCATCGTCATCGTTGTCGTGGTGCTCGCGATCGCCTACGGGGCGAGCGGCCACGTGTCACAGCACTAGCGACGACTGGTTTTCGCACATAACCCCTGGGTATAGCCGTACTGCGAGCTTGAACCTGGGGCTCAAGCAGGATCCGCCGATAGACTCACGGCCTCGCACGCGATCCCGTCCCAGCACCATCCGAACGTGTGAGGCCGTGACCCCCCTTGGGGTGGCCCTCTCTGCGGGGAGACATGGGCACTGGGCTGACGGCAGAATAACCGTGCTGCCATTACTCTCCTGGTACCGATAGCCTAGAAAGCGCCCATTACATCCTGTCGGCGGTCATGGCCAGCGGGATGCCAAGTCTCTACTGACGTGAGGTCTTGCTCGTGCCTACCGGCAAGGTCAAGTGGTATGACGCCGAAAAGGGGTTCGGCTTCCTCGCCCGCGATGACGGGGGCGAGGTCTTCGTGCATTCTTCCGCACTGCCTGACGGAACGACCACCCTGGGCAAGGGACAGCGAGTCGAGTTCGGCATCGTGGAAGGGCGCAAGGGGGCCCAGGCACTCCAGGTGCGGCTCCTTGAGGCGCTGCCTAACGTCACGGCCGCTGCCGCTAAGCACGCCCGCAAGAAGCCGGACGAGATGATCCCGATCATCGAAGACCTCATGAAGCTGCTCGACGGGATTTCTGACGCCTACCGGCGGGGCAAGCACCCGGACCCGAAGGAAGCCAAGCAGATCGCGGCGCTCCTCACGGCGGTCGCGAAGGACATCGAGCCCTAGCGGGAGCTAGCGCCCTAACGTCGGCGCCGCCGCGAGGCGGATCCGCTGCCGGCGCCTGACGGTCAGCAAGACGGCCGCCACGGCCAGGCCGCCCGCGGCGATGCTCAGGCCGGCCTGCCCGTTGTTGAGCATTGACACGAGCACGCCGGCCAGGCCGCCGGCCACGTTCGCCACCTGGTTGAGGGTCTCGGACACCGCGAACGTCGAGGACCGGATCTCGTCGCCGATCTCCCGGCCGACGATGGAGTCCTGGCCGAGCTTCGCGAGGCTGGCGCAGAAGATCGCCGTGGCCTCGACGAGCACGGCTGCCCACAGGCCGAATCCCCACGCGCACACCGCCGTCACCAAGGGCGCGACGAGCAGCACGCTGAACATGATCAGCTGCGGTGTCCGGCCCTTGAAGAAAGACCCGAGGACCATCGAGGCGAGGCTGCCGACGGACAGGCCAAGGGCGAGCGCGCCAAGGGCGAAGTTGTGCGACACCGCGTGGCCGAACACCGTGCCAAGGTTCACGCTGCGCAGCAGGAACGCCAGCAGGAACAGGATGTAGCCGGAGAAGGCACGCAGCACCGCGTTGACCATCATCGCCTCGGCGACGACCGGTCCGACGTTGGCGAGTGTGCGCCACCGTCCGGGGCGTCCCTTGGCCGA
>JAWWPV010000935.1:0-4255 GCA_033854775.1 Trebonia sp. | reverse complement strand
CCGCACGTGTCATAGAAGAGATTCTGCGACAGGTCCTTCTGCGCGAGGTGGTGGTCGGTCGGGGCGAACCGGTCCAGCGCGCCGCCGCAGTGGCAGATGATGACGCGAAGCTCGGGGAAGCGCTCGAACACGTCCCCGTGCGACAGGAACTGGCCGGCCAGGTACTGCTCGGTCAGGAAGCCGAGCTGGTAGTTGTGCGGGACGACGCGGAACCGCGGGTCGAGCGAGTTCGTGCCGTGCACGATCAGCGGGATGCCGAGCTCCTGCGCCCGCGCGTACACCGGGAACCAGTAGGGCTCGTGCATGCCGGGGGTGGTGCGGCGGCCCGCCGGGTCGGGGGAGACGTAGGCGGCGACAAAGCCGAGCTCGCGAACGCACCGGTCAAGCTCGGCGACGCAGCCGGACAGGTCGGGCGCGGCCGAGTCCTGCGGCAGCATCGCCGCGCCGAGGAACCGGTCGGGGAACATCTGGCACTGCTGGTGGATCATGTCGTTCACGTACCTGGTCCAGGCGGGGATCAGGTGCGGCTCCATCCAGCCCATGGTGAGGAACGGGCGCGGCCCGATGACCTGCACGTCGATGTTGCGCTCGTCCATGTAGCGTGCGTGCCCCTCCGCCGCGGCATGGAAGTCCGCCACGGTGACCCCCGCGGGGCCGGCCTTCTCCTGGCCGACCGGCGAAGCCATCGGCGTGTTCGACCCCATCATCATCACCAGGAACGCGTTGGCGCTGGCCGGCACCGACACGTGGCCGTGGACGTCAAGCACGGGGAGGTTGTGGTACACGCGGTGATCCCTTCCGTAGTCTGGCTCGGCAAAACGGCCTAGCTGGCCTCTGCCCCGGTGGCGGCGTCGGGAACCCCGGAGACCCCGGCGGGGACGGGCCCCTCGATGTGCGGGCGGGCGACCATGGCCCGGTCGCCGCCGCGGAACCCGGACCAGAAGGTGACCAGGTAGACGGCCGCGAACACGGCGGCGAGCAGCGTCAGGCCCGCGGCGAGTCCCCAGAATCCCTCGAACCCGCCAGCGGACGGCAGCGGCGGTCCTGGCGGCGCGCCGGGGGCGGGCGGCAGCGTGTTGGACGTCAGGAACGCGCCGAACACCGCGCCCGCGATCGACCCGCCGACCCCGGTCGCCAGGATCGGCGAGATGCCGAACATGCGGCCGACGTGCTCGGGCGGGATGTCCTCGACGTAGATGAGGCCGAACGACGAGCAGACCATGCCGTTGCCGATGCCGACCAGCGCCATGCAGATGACGAGCTCGGCGAGCGAGCCGTGGAACGCGATCACCAGCAGCAGCCCGAGACCCTCGACCACGCAGCCGGCGAAGAGGAACGGTCCCTTGCCGCTGAACCGGGAGAGGTACCCGGTGATCGGTCCCATCACTATCATCAGCCACTCGACGGGAACGAACACCAACGCGCCCACGACCGGGCTCGCGCCGAGCCCGTCCAGCCCGGGCACGTGCGGCATCTGCGCGAACGTGGACGTGGCGACGAGCGCGCCGAACAGCCCGAACCCGGCGAGGACGGACACCGCGTTGTTGACCCACATGGGCCGCGACCAGAACACGGTCTGGTCCACCAGCGGGTTCTTCACCCGCCGCTCGACGATCACCCAGGCGATCGCGACCACGACCGCGATCACGATGAGGAAGATGACCTGCCAGGACCCCCAGCCCCAGGTCGGCTCCTCGCTGAACGCGATGTCGAGCGCGATCGCGGGGATGGCGAACCCGACCGCGCCGAACGGGTCGACGGACTGCCACCAGTGGTCCGGTGCGCCGGCCGGCCGGCCGCGGCCGCTGGGCACGAGGAAGACCATCCCCGCGATGCCGAGCACCGCCAGCACGCACGAGCCCCAGAACACGATCCGGAAGGACGCGTGGTGCTCGACGATGAGCCCGGCGATCACGCCGCCGACCCCGAGGCCGAGGAAGAGGAACGCGCTCATCAGCGAGATCGCGATTTTGCGCCGGATCACCGGGAACTCGTCGTTGATGATCCCGGCGAGCATCGGGAACAGCACCAGTCCGACGCCGGTGATCGCCCGGCCGACGAGCAGCAGCGGCAGGTTGGAGCTGAGGGCCGCGATCAGCGCGCCGACCGCGAGGCAGGCGAGCCCGACGATCACGAGGGACTTCTTCCAGCCCATCGTGTCGCCCAGGCGGCACAGCGTCGGCACGAACGAGGCACCGGACAGCAGGGCGATCAGGCTGATCCAGATCGCCGCGACGGCGCTTATGTGATACGCCGACTCCAGTGAGGTCAGCAGCGGTACCAGCATGTTCGACGGGATGGAGTAGCCGAGCAGCGCGAACAGCAGGGCGCCGGTGACGACCGTCATCCGGCGGCCCGACAGGCGGATTCCTTGGGGGATGGTCATGGCTGGCATGCTCATCGTTGAGCCACCTCGCAACTGGGGGGAGGGGAGCGGGGACGGGTGGGGTTCTAGGCCCAGCGGGCGAAGGCCATGCCGGTGCCGGTGCCGGCCGGGGTGCGGTAGCCGGGAACGTAGTCGACGATGGTCGCCGAGAGGCCTTCGAGCGCCCCGGCGGCGGTGACCCAGTTGAGGATCTCCGAGTTTCCCGAGCGGAGCCTGTCGCGGGGGATGGCGCCGAGCGCGGCCGCGTCCCTGGCGGCGATCGCGTCGAGGACACCGCGGTCGAGCGCCTCGTCGATGACGAAGTGAGTCAGGCCGCCCGAGGCGATGACGGCGACCCGCGCGTCGGACTCCCAGCTCTCGACCGCCTGGCGCAGCTCCCTGCCCAGGGCGTGGCAGCGCGCGGCCGACGGCACGTTGGGCGGGTAATAGGTGTTGACGAAGACCGGCACGATCGGCGTGGTCGCGGGCAGCCCGAGCCGGTACCGGGGGAACGTGAACGCGTGCCCCAGGGTCCGCCCGGCCGGCTGCTTCGTGAACACGGTCAGGTCGAAGTCGGCCAGGGCCAGCCGCTCGGCGATGTGCGCGCTCAGTTCCCTGGCGACCGGGTGGGCGGCCTTCTCCTCGCCGTGCACCGCCCAGTAGGCCGCCTGGATACCCTTCGGCAGCTTAGCGAAGGTCTCCGGGTCTGGCGCCATGTCGAAGAGCTCGGTCCCGGTGAAGCAGGCGAAGGCGGGGATGCCGTCGTCGAGGAACAGCTCCCGCTGGTCATCGCCGATCACCAGCGCGAGGTCCGCGTCGGCGGCCTTGAGCGCGGCGGCCAGCGACTCGATCGAAGCCTGTACCCGCTGGTACTTGCCCTCCCAGACCTCGGGCTTCAGTTCTTCGGCCACCCCCGGGTCCGCGCCGGCCAGCGTCTCCTCGTAGGTGTGGTAATTGGCGTCCTTGCCGAGCAGCGGGTACCGCTGGTCGCGCAAGGCGTGATCCGGCCACATGTCAACCCCTGAGCTGAGCTGGGGCGTATGCGACGAGGCAATGCCAATAACGATATCTGCCATGTCCCGGCACCTCTTTTTGGAAATTCGTGGGTCAGGTGCGTCAGTGTTACCTGTCCTCGGTTTAGGCATGCCTGTCTGCTCCGTAGCGTTCACGCTAGAAACCGGGCAATACGCTGTCAACACCGGTTACGCGCTCACGGGGAAAATGTGCGTAACGGACAATTACTGGCCCGCGCGCTTGTGCCACCGCCATCCGCCGGTACCGCACAGCGGAATCGGCGGGCCGCCGCCCTGGCCGCCCCCCGGTTATCCCGAACGAGTGCGGCTTCCTCTCGCCGCCCACGCTATGGCCGTCAGGGGCGGCCGATGTCGCCGGGGACGCGGGACGGCGGGGTGCCGAGCAGCGCGAGCAGGTTCTCGTCCCAGACCATGATGGTGAATGACTGGAACTGGTAGGTCCCGGCAGGCGGCCCGGCGAGCGCGAGGATGTCGGCGCGCGGTATCAGGTCGGCGGGCCCGTCGGCGGTGCCGCTGACCACGAAGTTCGCGTACTGGGCCCAGGGGTCGTACCAGGCCGCCGACGACTGGTACAGCCTGGGCACCGCGCCGCCCGGCTGGGGGAGCTCGGCGGCCTGGCCAGTTCGCAGGTCAGGGAGGAACGTGCGGCGGGCGGGCGGCGCGGGCCGCACCCAGGAGACCGCGAGCAGCTGGACGGCGCCGCCGCTGTCCAGGGTGGTGAGGTTGCCATCGGTGAACGTGCCGAGGCCGGTGGTCAGGCCGTGGGCGGCGAGCCAGCCCGCGAGCGCCTGCTCGGGATCGGCCTCGGCGGGCTGCGCCGCGCCGTAGCCGAGCGCGGCGAGCTGGCAGGCGCCCG
>JAWWPV010000934.1:0-3901 GCA_033854775.1 Trebonia sp. | reverse complement strand
GATCGTCGGGTAGTCGCCCTTGCCCGCGCCTCTCCAGCGGCCGAGCAGGAAGCTGAGCGGCGCGATGGCCGGGTGCTCAGGCGGCAACTCGACGCTGGTTACGCCGGGTTCCGCCGCGTTCTCCGCTGGCGTGCCGTCATCCGTCATGCGGGCCTCCCCTGATCACCTTGACGGCCGTGTAGCCGGCTGCGATGGCGACCACGGCGTAGGCAAGGATAATGACCCCCGCGCTGAGCATCCCGTGCATGGGTGGAGTCTAGGGCCGACGTCCGATTTGCGCCTGGCGGCACGCCGGACTGTACAGTTCTAGGCGTGGCGCGGAAGCTAGTGATCAAGGTCACTGCGGGCAAGGATGAGCCCGAGCGGTGCAATCAGGCCTTCACGGTGGCCTCGACGGCGGTTGCCAGCGGGGTGCCTGTCTCCCTGTGGCTGACCGGCGAGGCGGCGTGGTTCGGGCTGCCAGGCAAGGCGGACGACTTCTCGCTCCCGCACGCCGCGCCGCTCGCGGACCTGCTCGCGTCGGTGCTCGCCCTTGGCACGGTGACGATCTGCAGCCAGTGCGCGGCCCGCAGGGACATCACGCCGCAGGACGTGATCGAGGGGGTCAGGATCGCCGGCTCGGCCACGTTCGTCGCCGAGGTGGTCGCGGACGACGCCCAGGCCCTCGTCTACTAGTCGAAGGCATCAGGTGGGATACTTCAGGCCCCCGTGGGGGCACTTTGTATCCCACATCCTGCCTCTCACCGCCGAAGCGGGTCAGCTGGCGCCGAGCGCCGCGGCGAGGCGCTCTTCCCGCAGGCGGTTGGCCAGTTCCTCGGCCTGCGGCGGCAGCGGCGGCAGGGGTCCCGCGGCCCAGTAGAGCAGCAGGTCGGCGAGGCCGGGGTTGCGGACGAGCGCCGGGCCGTGCAGGTAAGTGCCGAGCACCCGGCCCGCGTAGGCGCCCTCGGTCCCGTCGCCGTTGCCGGTGCCGAGCGTGGTGCGGGCGAGCGGCCTGGCGTGCTGGCCGAGCCGGGTGACACCCTGGTGGTTTTCGAAGCCGGTCAGCCTGCCCACGTTCAGCGCAGGGTCTACCTCGGCGACGATCTCGCCGACCGCGCGCCGCTCACCGCGGCCGCTGCGCATGTCTAGCAGGCCGAGTCCCCGCACGGGCGCGTCATCGGCGCCGCCGAACTCCAGGCCGAGCATCTGGTAGCCCGCGCAGACCGCGAACACCACCGCGCCCCGGCCGGCCGCGGCGTGCAGCCCGCCGTCGGCGAGCAGCCGCCTGACCGCCAGCGTCTGCGGCAGGTCCTCGCCCCCGCCCATCAGGTAGATGTCGCCGTCGCGCGGCACCGGCTGGTCGGAGTTGACCTCGACGAGCTCGACCGGCAGCCCGCGCAGCCGCGCGCGCCGCTCAAGCACGAGCGCGTTGCCACGGTCGCCGTAGGTGCTGAGCAGGTCCGGGTAAACCCAGACCAGGCGGAGCGTCCTGGACATTAATGAACCCTCCCGAGAGCCACGCGGTACTGCTGGAACGCGGTGTAGTTCGCGAGCACCTCAAGGCTCGGCGCCACGGTCAGTGCCGCGTCGATCGCCTCGTCGATGCCGTTCACCAGCCTGACGGCCACCTCGTCGGCCTCAAGGCGGACGGCCAGGTCCAGCCTGCGCTCACCGCCGACGAGGACCGGCCTGCCGCGCAGCCGCCGGAAGTCCACGTCCCACAGCCACGAGGTGTCCCTCCCGTCGGGTCCCTGCGCGTTGACAGAGAGCAGGATGGGGGTGGGCGGCGGCGCCATCACGTCGAGCGCCTCAAGCCACCCGGCCGGGTTCTTGGCGAGCAGCAGCCGGATGTCGCAGCCGCGGCGGCTCACCTGCGTGTACCGCCCCGCCACCGAGGTCACCGAGCGCAGTCCGGTGAGCGCCTGCGTGATGTGCACGCCGAACGCCTCGGCCACCGCGAGCGCGATGACCGCGTTGGACCGGTTGGCCCGGCCGGGCAGCGCAAGGTCAAGCGGGGTGGCCCGCCCGGTGGGGTCGATCACCTCGTTGTCGTGGAGCACCCAGCTCACCGGCGGCCGCCGCAGGCCGCATTCCTTACAGGACCAGTCGTCACCGTCGCGCAGCAGGTGGGCGCCGCAGTGCGGGCAGCACCAGGAGTCCTCACGCCACCGCTGGCCGGCGGCCACCCAGGTGACGTTTCTCGCCGAACTCGCCGCCCAGGCCACCAGCGGGTCGTCGGCGTTGGCCACCACCCGGCAGTCCGGTGCGTTCTCAAGCGCCGCCCGCCAGCGGCGGGCGAGCAGCCAGATCTCCGCCGCGCGGTCCATCTGGTCACGGCTGAGGTTCAGCAGGACCACCACCACGGGCCTGGTTGCCTCGACCATCGCCGGGATGTACTTCTCGTCGGTCTCAAGGACCGCGACCCGCGCGTCGGGTGCGCGGCTGAGCGCTGACGTGAGCCCGGCCTCCATGTTCGCCCCGTAGATGTTCGAGGCGATCTCGCCGACGAGCGGCGCCAGCGCGGCGGTGATGAGCTTCGTGGTGGTGGTCTTGCCGTTGGTGCCCGTGACGAGGACGACCTGACGTCCCGCGGCCAGCAGGGACAGCAGGTCGGGGGCCAGGCGCAGGCTGATGACGCCGCCGATGACAGAGCCATCGCCCTTCCCGGCGAGGCGGGAGACGGTGGCGGCCGCGTCGCCCACGGTGGTCGCGACCCTGGCCCGCATCGGCAGCCTGAAATGCTGGGTGTTGTCATCCATCGTGGGGCCGATGCTATCCGCTCACCGGCGTCCGGCGGGCGGCGTCCCCTCGCCGGCGCGTGACGGGACCGTTAACTCTGTTGCCGACCCGGCCGCGGTCGGCCGGAACGCCAGACGTGCCGCAGCGCCGGCGTTCCCGGGCTTGGCGGGGCCGAGCGCGCCGTCCTCGGCGAGCGAGTCCAGGGTGGCGACGGGCAGGGCGCCGATCGCCGGGTTGGCGTCGGCGAGCAGCACCCGGCGACCCGCGCCGGCTCCGTGGCTGACGATCATGGCGGTGACCGGCAGCCGCTGGAGCTCGGACGGCTCGACGACCAGCTCGCGCGAGCGCTGGAGCGAGCGGGCAAGCGACTCGCTGTCGCCGGTCGCCCGCGACGTGGACACGCCCCATGCCGTGCTCGTACTGATTCCTGTGGTGAGCGAGGCGGACTCGGACGTCCCCAGCGAGGTGCCGGACTGCGAGGAACGCGACCCGCCGCCACGAAGCGGCAGCACGCCGGCCCCGGACGGGCTGGTCCGGCCGGTGCCCGTCGACCGCGACTCGCTGTCCGAGGTCGACGTGGCGGACGAGGCGGAGTCGCCGACCGTGCTCGTGTACGACCCGCCGAGCGTGTCGGTGACCGACGTGCCGACGGTCTCGGTGAGCTGGGACAAGACGAACCGGTGGGCCATGCCGAGCTGCTCGCTCGCCGCCTTCGCGTCCTCCGCGTTCCCGAGCCGCATGAACGCGACCGCCGCGTTCCCCCGGCCGACCCGCTGCCTGACATGCGGTGGCATCGACCGGTAGGCGAGCACCAGGCCGGTGCGGCTGGCCTCGCAGGCGTCGGTGAACCGGTCGAGCACGTCGCCGCGCAGCCGCTCGGCCCCGAGCAGGAAAAAGGTGTGCCGCCACGAGGTCGGCCCTGGGGCGGCCGGGACCCGGCCGAGCAGGTGGGTGAGGGCGGTCACCACGAAGCTGCCGAGGATCGTCGCCGACTGCGGGCTCGCCCGCCGGTCCACCGCGAGCACCCGAAGCTGGCCACGGGGCAGCCGCGCCGGGTCGGTGCCCGCGCCGGCGAGCCTGCGCAGCTGCGCCTCCATCCCGAGTGCGCGCTCGAGGATCACGCGGTCGGTGACGCCCTGGCCGAACAGCGCGCTGAGCGCGCCGGCCTCGCGCTCGGTGAGCA
>JAWWPV010000933.1:0-7056 GCA_033854775.1 Trebonia sp. | reverse complement strand
GAGGGGAATCGGGCGCGCCGTCGTCGAGACTCTCCTCGACGAAGGGGCCGACGTCGCATTCTGTGCCCGCGGCGCCGACGCCGTGACCGCCACCCAGGCCGACCTGGGATCCTCGGGTAAGACCGTGATCGGCTCCGCTGTCGACGTTGCCGACGGCGCGGCGCTGGCGGCGTGGGTCGCCGAGTCGGCTGTCGCTCTGGGCGGTATCGACATCCTTGTGGCGAACGTCAGCGCGATGGCCACCGCGGACAACGAGGAAAACTGGGCCAAGTGCTTCGGCATCGACGTGATGGGCACGGTGCACATGGTCGAGGCGGCGCTGCCGCATCTAGCGCAGAGCGATGCCGGGGCGATCGTCACGATCTCCAGCGTCTCGGGCCGCGAGATCGACTTCTTTGAGGGACCCTACGGCTCGATGAAGGCGGCCCTGATCCACTACACCCAAGGGCTTGCCCACCGCCTCGCCCCGCGAGGCATCCGGGCGAACACCGTCTCACCGGGCAACACCCTCTTCGAGGGCGGTAGCTGGGACGACGCGCAGCGGAACCGGCCCGAGATGTTCGGAGCCGCTCTCGCCCTCATCCCCGCCGGCCGTATGGGCACACCTCAGGAGATGGCTGCGGCCGTCGCGTTCCTGGCGAGCCCGGTGTCGGGCTTCACCAGCGGTACGAACCTGGTGGTCGACGGCGCGTTGACGCGCGGCGTGCAGCTGTGAGCAGCGCGGTGGCGGGGGACAAGCGGGACACGGACCAGTCGATCCTCGAACGGCGCAGCGAGGCGATCATCTCCGGAATCGAGGCGATCGATCCGGATCATGTCCTGCACCTGGCCAGCAGCACGCTGAAGATCGTGCTCTCGCACTTCATCGAGGGGCCGGGTGCGCGACCCGGCCGGCGCGTCTTCGCGATGCCGCGCGAGGAGGAGGGTGTGGCGATCGCTGCCGGACTCGAACTCGCGGGTGCGCGTCCAGTGCTGATCTTCCAGGACAACGGGATCGGGAACCTGCTCACGGCCCTGCTCACGCTGTCCCAGCCCTACCACCTCCCGCTGCTGGCCGTGGTGAGCCGGCGAGGCGGTCTCGGTGAGTACAACTCCATGATCCACACGATCAGCGAGCGGACCGAAGCGCTGCTGGATGCTGCGGGCATCCGGTGGTTCCAGCTCGACGCCCGCACCCCCGTCGAGCGCTGGGCAGCCGAGATCGAGCGTGCGTGGGCCTTCGCACGCGCGACCCACCGGCCCGTATTCGTCCTCGTGAACCTGATGGGCTCTTGATCATGACAAGTCTCGAACGAGCGGACGTCCTGCGCCATATCGATGCGGCAGCTCCCGACTCGCCGGTGGTGCTGAGCCTCGGCGGAATCGCGCGAGAGATGCTCGCGGTCGCGGGACGTAAAGGGAATCACTTCATCAGCCTGGACGCGATGGGCCAGACGATCTCCGTTGCGCTGGGGCTCGCCCTCGGGCTCGACCGGCGCGACACCGAGGACAAGGTCATCGCGATCGAGGGGGACGGCTCGCTGCTCATGGGACTGTCGGTCCTCAGTACGGTGGGCCACCTCAAGCCGGGCAGACTCGTGGTCTACGTGCTCGACAACGGGGTCTACCTGGCGACCGGTGGCCAGCCGACCGCGTCCGCCGACATCGACGTTGTCGCGGTCGCGAAGGGCTGCAGCTGGAGCGACGCGCGCGATGTGCGAACGGCCGACGAGCTCGCCGCCGCCACGGCATGGGCGCTGACGACCGAGGGCCCGATCCTCATCCGCGTCCACATCGGCACCGCGCAGCTCCCGACGGGGTACTTCCTCGAAGACCCTGCCATTCTCGCCGAGGACTTCCGGCGCTGGCTTCGCTCCAGCGAAACCACCACAGCAGAACCGTCAGGGAATGCACATGCAGCTGTCCGATGATGCGAAGCGGTTGGGAAGAAGTGGGGAGCCCGGTTCGGGGCATGTCCGCTAAAAGGAAAAGAAGCTTATGGCTGTGCATCGCCTTGAGCCCACACCAGAGACAGTAACCCAGTTCTTTTCGCGGGATACACCAGCGGTGCTGACAGTGGATCCTGGGGACACTCTTGTCGTGCGGACGCTCGACGCCAGGGGGCATCTCGAGCGGCCGGAGCGACCAGGACCGGAAACGCCGCGGATGTTCGCCGACCGTCGCGGTCATTGCCTGGCCGGCCCGGTCGCGGTCCGCGGGGCCGAGCCTGGAACGACCCTCGCGGTTCAGCTGATTTCCATGCGTCCCGGGCGGTGGGGGTGGACGGAAGCCGGGTCACCGCACAGCGACCTCAACCGCGCGCTGCGCGTGACAGGCGGGACGCCTGCTTTCCTGCTGTGGGACCTGGACCCGGACGAACTGGCGGGGGTAAGCGACTGCGGCGTGGCCACCAGCCTGGCCCCGTTTCTTGGGGTCATAGGAATGCCGCCCGACGAGCCAGGAGAGCACTCGACGACCCCGCCCCGTGTACAAGGGGGAGGCAACATCGACTGCCGGGAACTTGTCGCCGGCTCGACCCTCTACCTGCCCGTCACAGTGCCGGGCGCAATGCTCTGCGTTGGCGACGGTCACGCTGCCCAGGGAGACGGCGAGGTCAGCGGGACCGCCATCGAGTGCGGCATGACGTCCGAGATCCAGTTCAGCCTGGTGGCCGATCCGCCGCTGCGCACGATCCATGCCACCACTCCTAGCGGGAGAATCACCTTTGGCTTCAGCGAGAGCCTTAACGAAGCAATGACCGCCGCCCTTGACGCCATGGTCACCTGGCTGACCCTGCTGTTCGAGGTGGACAGGCATAAGGCGCTGGCCCTCGCGAGCGTCGCCGTCAGCCTGCGGGTGACCCAAGTTGCTAACGAAACCTGGGGTGTACACGCGTTTCTGGCCCACGGGATGCTCCGGCAAGCAAACTAACCCGCCTGACCGGAGCGTTCGTCCACGACGACCCGTTTAAGGCAGCGTGACGGCGCGCCCGGGGCGGCTCATCGTGCCGGGCGGGCAGTACCACGTCATGATCTCGACGGCCAGCCGCCCGGCCTGCACCGCCGGGTCGGCCTCGGCGAGCTGCCGGGACCGCTCCACCGAGCCGGTCCGGTAGAACGTCAGCCCGCGCAGTGACGGGTCGGGCTGCCCGTCCACCGGCCCGTTGGTCACCACGTGCCCGGCCTCCCGCAGCCCCGCGTGATACGCCAGGTGCTCGCGCTGGATGCGCTCCAGCTCCTCGCCGGGGTAGTCCGGGGCGCTGGCCGGCCGGCGCAGCAGCACTAGTTCGAATGCCTCAATGTCCACGCATCATTATCAACACCCGCACCGCCACGCCAGGCCCGCATTGCGGATTAGGGGCGGATTAGGGGGAGACGTCCTCTGCGGTGAAGGGCCGAACGGGAGTGCGGCGCAGCAGCCTGCGCGTCGCATTCAGGCCCCACTCGTCAAGACTCAGGAGCCCGTCGCTGCTGCTGCGAAGGCCGCCGTAGCGGTCGATGTGCGCGGCCCACGTGTCGCGGCGCTCGACCTGGGGCCGCGCGATGAGGCAGTCAGGGTCATTCGCCCAGAACCGGCCGTGCTGCCAGGCTCGGGCCCGGCCGGTGAGAGCGGCGGCCCGCTGTGACGGCATTGTCGGGTCGCCGTCGCGCGCCTCGTATCGCAGCGCGGTGTCCGGGCTCACACGCATCGCGTCCACCAGGCCGACGCTTGGCAGGATCGGGGCTCCACAGCCGAGCAGGTAGCTCTCCGGCCCTATCGCCTCGCGGATCGTCTCGATGCCGCGCCGGTAGGCGGTCAGCGGCGTCGCGTTGTCGTCCGCGCGTCCACCGGCGAGCGCGCCAGCGTACAGGAAGTCGAGCTTGAAGTAGTCGATCCCCATCCGGCGGAGCCTGCCGAAGACCATGCGCAGGTATTCCTCGGCGCCGGGATGCGTGACGTCGAGTACGGCCTGCTCCTCGCCCCAGTTGGACCCCGCTCGTGCGCCGCCGAGCAGCCACTCGGGATGCTCGGCGTAAATACGGGACCGCGGGCTCACGAGAAATGGCGCCAGCCACAGGCCGGCCCGCCGGCCACTGCCGCGAATGCGCGCGATCACTGCCTCAAGGGAGGAGAACCGGACCGATTCGGTCAGCCAGTCACCGATTTCGGCCTGGTAACCGTCGTCGATCTGCACGACGTCTATGTCGATGCCGAGGTCGTCCATCGCGGCGAGGTTCTCGAAGACGTGGGCCTCGGTGACGTCTCTGAAGTACTGGTACCAGGAGCACCACACGGTGGGGGACTCCGCGCGCAGTGAGACACCCGCCGCGGCGGCGTACCCGTCAGCCCACCGGCCAAGCGCGTCCCACATGGCGTTCGCGCCGCTGTCGACCGTGCGCAGCACCGGCCCGTCGGCGGACACGACCACCTCGCGCGCGTGCACGTCGGCGCGGATCGACGGCACCGGGTCGGCTCCGGGGGCCGCGGAGAAGACCACGATGCCACTTCCGTCGCTGGGGTCTACCGCAAGCAGCCCTTCGCCCCAGAACGCGTCCGCCGGGGGACGGGCGTCCTGGCGCCAGTTCATGATCCGCCTGTTCTCCGTGCGCGGTCGTGGCGGGCGAGCGTGCAGCGGATAGGACGCGCTCGGGCTCCACGACTGCCAGCCGTGCTCGTAGATCGTCGCCGATTCCGGGGTGACGCCGATTCGGTCGATTTCGCGCATGCCTCGAAATTAGTCCTTTCCAGTTCGCGGAGACAGCGCCAGCGCTGGCGCCGAGGGTGGTCTGGGCTATCGTCTGATCATGGACAAGGTGGTAGCGAGCGCCGCTGAAGCCGTCGCTGACATTCCGGAAGGTGCCACCCTGGCGGTCGGCGGCTTCGGGCTGTGCGGGATCCCTTCGGTGCTGATCCAGGCGGTGCTTGAGGCCGGGACGCGCGGTCTCGAGGTGGTATCTAACAACGCGGGCGTGGACGACTGGGGACTCGGGCTCCTGCTCGGCGCGAAGAGGCTGCGGCGAGTCGTGGCCTCGTACGTCGGTGAGAACAAGGAGTTCGCCAGGCAGTACCTGGCCGGCGAGCTTGAGGTGGAACTGACCCCGCAGGGCACGCTGGCCGAGCGGATGCGCGCCGGCGGGTCGGGGATCGCGGCGTTCTTCACCCGCACTGGCGTGGGCACCCAGGTGGCCGACGGCGGCATGCCGTGGAAGTACGACTCGGACGGCAACGTGGCGCTCGCGAGCCCGCCCAAGCAGAGGCAGGACTTCGACGGGCTCGAGTACGTGCTTGAGCGGGCCATCGTGGCCGACTTCGGGCTGGTGCGCGCGTGGCAGGGCGACCGGCACGGGAACCTCGTCTTCCGTGACGCGGCACGCAACTTCAACCCTCTCGCCGCCATGTGCGGCAAAACCACGATCGCCGAGGTGGAGCACCTGGTGGATCCGGGCGACCTCAACCCGAACGAGGTGCACACTCCCGGCGTTTATGTCCAGCGGGTAGTGGCCCTCACCAAAGAGCAGGCCGCCGACAAGCGGATCGAGAAGCGGACCGTGAGGAGCACGCGGTGAGCTGGACGCGTGAGCAGATGGCGGCCAGGGCCGCGGCGGAGCTGTCCGACGGCGATTACGTCAACCTTGGGATCGGGCTACCGACGCTGGTGCCCAACTACGTGGCCGACGACGTTGAGCTGGTGCTTCAGTCGGAGAACGGCATCCTGGGCGTGGGCGCCTACCCGACGGAGGACCAGGTGGACCCGGACCTGATCAACGCGGGCAAGGAGACCGTCACGATCCGCCGCGGCGCCTCTTTCTTCGACTCGGCGACCAGCTTCGGGATGATCCGTGGCGGGAAGATCGACGCCGCCATCCTCGGCGCGATGCAGGTCTCGAAGGACGGGGACATCGCGAACTGGATGATCCCCGGCAAGATGGTCAAGGGCATGGGCGGCGCCATGGACCTGGTCCATGGCGCGAAGAAGGTCATCGTGCTGATGGAGCACGTGGCCAAGGACGGCAGCTACAAGATCGTCGACGAGTGCTCCCTGCCCTACACAGGCAAGGGCGTCGTCCAGCGGATCATCACCGACCTGTGCATCCTCGACATCACGCCGCACGGGCTCGTCCTGGTCGAGCTCGCCCCGGGCGTGGGCGAGGAAGAGATCCGCGCCAAGACCCAGCCGCCCATCAAGGTTCCTTAGACTCTCTGTGGATAAGTTGTGTGCAACGTGTTGCCGCGGTGTGGATATAGCCCGCTATGCTGAGGATTCCGTCGTGGATGACCAGGTCAACCCTGTGGACAACCGGTTGAGACGCAAGCGGCAGCAGGATCGGGTACCCTTGACGCGGGTAACGTAAAGCCCCTTGGCGGAGTAGCTCAGTCGGCAGAGCAAGCGGCTCATAATCGCTGTGTCACCGGTTCAAGTCCGGTCTCCGCTACCCAGTCAGGTACCTGTTAGCTCCCCGTCGTAGAAAGGCACTCCATCGTGGCTGCCACCGATGTCCGGCCGAAGATCACGCTGGCTTGCCAGGAGTGCAAGCACCGCAACTACATCACCAAGAAGAACCGGCGCAACGACCCGGACCGTCTCGAGCTGAAGAAGTACTGCCCGAATTGCCGCTGCCACCAGCCCCACCGCGAGACCCGCTAGTCACGCACGGGGCGGTGATCCACGCGTGGCGCTGAACCCCGAGTACATCGGCCGCGTCTTTGGTCCCGGCGAGCCCTACGAGGTGAGCCGGGTCAAGATCGCCGATTTCGCCGACGCGATCGGTGAGCCGAGCAAGCTGTGCCGTGACCGGGAAGCCGCCGTCAAGGCCGGCTATCCCGACGTGATCGCACCGCCGACGTTCGCGGTGATCATCGACCAGCGGTCGACCAAAGCGGTCGTGACCGACCCCGGCCTCGGCCTCGACTACTCGATGGTCGTGCACGGCGAGCAGAGCTTCAGCTACTCCCGCCCGCTGCACGCGGGCGACGTCGTGGTTGCGACCACGACGGTCGAGTCGATCAGGACGATCGGCGCGCTGTCGTTGCTCGTGACGTCCACGTGCATAGACACGGTGGACGGCGAGCACGTCTGCACCGCGAAGTCCAACCTTG
>JAWWPV010000932.1:0-4530 GCA_033854775.1 Trebonia sp. | reverse complement strand
AGGGGAGTGGGCCAGGGCCGCCGCGATGACCGCCGCGGTGATCGGGCTGCACGTGATCGGCTGGGGCGCGCTGCTCGCCATCGTGGTACCGCGGCACTACAGCATCGGCACCCAGACGTTCGGGGTGGGCATCGGGCTCACCGCCTACACGCTGGGCGCGCGGCACGCCTTCGACGCCGACCACATCAGCGCCATCGACAACACCACGCGCAAGCTGATGGCCGAAGGCAAGCGCCCGCTCAGCGTCGGCTTCTGGTTCTCCCTCGGGCACAGCAGCGTCGTCTTCGCCCTGAGCCTGCTGCTGGCCATCGGGGTGAAGGCGCTCGTCGGCCCGGTCAAGAACGGCGGCAGCGGCCTCCACCAGCTCACTAACGTCATCGGCACCGGCGTCTCCGGCTTCTTCCTCTACCTCATCGCCGCCCTCAACATCGCCGTCCTCCTCGGCATCCTCAAGGTCTTCAAGGAGCTCAAGCAGGGCCGCTTCAACGCACAAGAGCTAGAGCAGCACCTGAACGAGCGCGGCTTCGTCATGAGGTTCTTCAAGAAGCTCACCGGCTCGATCCGGACGCCGCGGCAGATGTACGGGGTCGGGCTGCTCTTCGGCCTCGGCTTCGACACCGCCACGGAGGTCGCGTTCCTCGTCCTCGCGGGTACCGGCGCGGCGAGTGGCCTGCCCTGGTACGCGATCCTCACGCTGCCCGTCCTCTTCGCGGCGGGCATGAGCCTGCTCGACACGATCGACGGCAGCTTCATGAACTTCGCTTACGGCTGGGCGTTCGCCAACCCGGTCCGCAAGGTCTACTACAACATCACGATCACCGGCCTCAGCATCACCGTCGCCCTGCTGATCGGCACGGTGGAACTCGCCGGCCTGCTCGGCCAGGAGTTTAACCTGGGCGGCGGCTTCTGGGGCTGGATCGAGGGGCTGAACATCAACACGCTCGGCTTCTTCATCGTCGGCCTCTTCGTGGTCACCTGGGCGGTTGCCGTCGGAATCTGGCGCGTGTTCGGCTTTGAGCGCCGCTTCGCGAGCCCCGCGGATCTCGCGGAAGCTACCGAGTAACGATTTCGCCGTTACTGACGATCTGGTAAGTGGGCCGGTCGTCGCGTGCTCCCCCGCCCACTCATCGCGACGACCGGCCCCACTTGTTTATCGGGAGCGATCGGAGACCGATTGGCGTGATTTCTGCCCGAAAACGGGCAGGAACTTGCCGGAAGAGCTCATCGCCTGGCAAGATAATGGACGTCTATGGATGATTCGCACCCGCAGGACCTGGTCCGCCACGTTGCTAGGAGCACCGGGCTGGATGATGCGACCGCGTCGCGGGTCGTGGCAGATGTCATAGCGTACTTCGGCCAGACGGTCGAAGAGTACGTCATCCAGCGCCACGCAAACCTCAAGAGCAGGAATCGTAGGAACGACGAGATCTGGCCGCTGATCACAGACGAGATCAAGACGCGCAGGTTCAAGGCGGACGAGTTCTCGGAGCGCATGCTCCGGCGCATGGTCTACGGCGGCTGACAGGCCCAAGCAAGGGCAACGCCCAAGCAACGGCAAGGCCAGAGCCAGAGGGAGGACAGACGACCGATGTGTGGGATCGTGGGGTACATCGGCAGGCGGGACGCGACCCCCGTGCTTGTCGAGGGACTGCACCGGCTTGAGTACCGGGGGTACGACTCGGCGGGCCTCGCCGTCGTGCACCGGGGCAGGCTGCAGATCACCAAGACGGCCGGCCGTGTCCAGGACCTGAGGGACAAGCTCGAAGCCAAACAGACCAAGGCGACGGTCGGCATCGGCCACACGCGCTGGGCCACCCACGGCGAGCCGAACGAGACCAACGCCCACCCGCACACCGACGCGCAGCACCGCGTCGCCGTGGTGCACAACGGCATCATCGAGAACGCCGAGTCGCTCCGCGCCCAGCTCACCGCCGACGGCGTGCGGTTCGTCACCGACACCGACACCGAGTGCCTCGCTCATATGGTGGCCAAAGAGCTCGCCGCGAACGACGACCTGACCCTCCAAGAGGCGGTCGTCGCCACCCTGCGCGGAGTCGAGGGCACCTACGGCCTCGTCGTCCTCGATCGCGATGATCCCGAGCAGCTCGTCGTGGCCCGCAATGGCAGCCCCATCGTCCTCGGCCTGGGCGAGAGCGAGATGTTCGTCGCCTCCGACGTCTCGGCGCTGGTCAGGTACACGCGCCAGGTCATCTACCTGGAGGACGGCGAGGTCGCGACGATCAGGGCGACCGCCTACCACACGACGACGCTCACTGGCTCAGCGGATAACAGCAACATCAAGACCCCGATGACCGTCGAAGCCGACGCTGACGCCTACGAGCTCGGCGCCTACAGCGACTACATGCGCAAGGAGATCCACGAGCAGCCGGACGCCATCCGCCGCGCGGTCATGGGCCGCCTGGACGAGCGGTTCGCCACCGCGAAGCTCGGCGGAGTCAGCCTCGACGCCCGCGAGCTGCGGAACATCAAGCGGGTGAAGTTCCTCGGCTGCGGCTCCGCCTACTACGCGGGGCAAATGGGAGCGAATCTCATCGAAGAACTCGCGCGCATCCCGGCCGACGCCGAGCCCGCCAGCGAGTTCCGCTACCGTAGCCCGGTCGTGGACCCGGACACGCTGTACGTCGCCGTCTCGCAGTCCGGCGAGACAAGCGACACGCTCATGGCCGTCCAGGAGCTGAAGCGCAAGGGCGGCCAGGTCATGGGCGCCGTCAACGTCGTCGGCAGTGCGATCGGGCGCGAGTGCGGCCACGGCATCTTCCTGCACGCCGGGCCCGAGGTCGCCGTCGCCTCCACCAAGGCGCTCACCAACATGGTGGTCAACTTCGCCCTGCTCGGGCTGCTGCTTGGCCGGGTCCGCGACCTGTCCGCGGCCAACGGCGGGCGCGTCGTCAACGGCCTGCGGAACCTCCCGGCCCAGGTGACCGCGATCCTCAACGCCGAAGAGGAGATCGCCGCGGTCGCGCACCGTTTCGCCGAGGCCGAGCACATGTTCTTCATCGGCCGGGTCCGCGGCTGGCCGGTGGCCCGTGAGGGCGCGCAGAAGCTCAAGGAGATCTCCTACGTGCACGCCGAGGCCTACCAGGCCGGCGAGCTCAAGCACGGCCCGCTCGCGCTCATCCAGCCGGATATGCCGAGCGTGGTGATCATCCCGTCCGACGACCTGATCGCCAAGAACGTCTCCACGATCGAGCAGATCAAGGCGCGCGGCGGCCCGGTGATCGCGCTGACAAGCGCCGACATCCCCGACGGCCTCGCCGACGCGACGATCAGGGTGCCGCGGGCCGAGCCCGAGCTCGAGCCGATCCTCTTCAACGTCCCGCTCCAGATCCTCGCCTACCACGCCGCCGCGAAGCTGGGCCGCGACATCGACAAGCCGCGCAACCTGGCCAAGAGCGTCACCGTGGAGTAACGCACGGGCGGAACGTGAAACCAGAACCCGTTCGGACAAATTCAAAGCGTTAATTCCGAACGGGTGCGTGCTTCGCCTATCCCGTCACGCGGTCTCTTAGACAGCCGCGGGCGCGGGCTCTGCCGTCTCCGCGACGTCGGCGCCGGAGTCCATGGCCGCCCGCATGGCGATGGTGACCTCTTCAGGGACGAGCTGCTCGCACCAGACGACCTTGCCGCCGGAGGTGCGCCGCATGCCCCAGTGGGAGGCCATCTGGGACACGACGTGCAGGCCGCGGCCGTTCTCCGCGTCCTTGTCGACCTGCAGCACGCGGGGCAGCGCGGGGGAGGAGTCGTGCACCTCGCAGACGAGGGTGTCTGGCTCGAGGATGAGCCGGAGCATGACCTCGCCGTTGGCGTACTTGATCGCGTTCGTGACGAGCTCGGAGACGAGCAGCTCGGTACTGTCGATCAGGTCCTCAAGTCCCCAGCGCTTGAGCGGGTCGCGGATGAGCGACCGCGCGTGCCTGACAGCGGAAAGCTCGGGCTCAAGCTGGAAGGAGACCCGGTGGTCTTCCGGTATGCGCCGTAGCTTGGCGATGAGCACCGCGATGTCGTCGCGGTAGGCGTCGGAGTACACGCCGTCCAGCGAGGTCTTGCAAAGGTCCTCAAGATCCTGGTCCGGCGCGCCCGCGCCGAACGCGGACTGCAGCCGGTCGAGGCCCTCGGAGATGTCGCGGTCCCGCGACTCGACGAGGCCGTCGGTGTACAGGACGAAGAGTGAGCCGTCCTCGACGGTGATCACCTTCGTGTCGACCACGCCGTTGCCGATGCCGAGCGGCGGGCACGGGGTGACCTCCAGGTACTCGTTGCGGCCGTCGGGGTGCACAAGCAGCGGTGGCAGGTGCCCGGCGACGGCGAGCTCGATCTCTCCGGTGACGCAGTCGTAGACCGCGTAGGCACAGGTGGCGAAGTGCGGTTCCCGCTCGCCGATGGTCTGCATGAGCTCGTCGAGCTGCAGCAGCGACTCCGCGGGCGGCAGCTCGAGCATGGCCAGGGTCTGGATGGCGGTGCGCAGCCGGCCCATGGTGACCGCGGCGCGCACCCCGTGCCCGGCGACAT
>JAWWPV010000931.1:0-2527 GCA_033854775.1 Trebonia sp. | reverse complement strand
TGGTGATCGCCGCCGCGGCGGTCGGCGTTCCCGCGTGGCGTGACCAGCGCGCGACAACGGTCACCGGCGCGCGGCGCGCGCTCGGCCGGCCCACCGCCCCGTGGTGGCTCAGGTACGGTGCGGACTTCTGGCTGCTGGCCGGTGCCGCCGTCGTCTTCTGGGTGACCTCGCGTAACGGCTACCAGATCGTCCTGGTCCCGGAGGGGCTGCCCACGCTGTCGGTCAGCTACTGGGCGTTCGCCGGCCCGGCGCTGCTGTGGGTGGGCGCGGCGCTGCTCATCTGGCGGATCACCGACCTTATCCTCGGCCGCGGCCGCCACCTGCTCGCGAAGGCCAGCAGGCCGCTCACCGGCACCCTGTCGGGAACGGTCGCCGCCAGCCTTTCCCGGCAGCGCACGGTCCTGGCCAGGACCGTCACCCTGCTCGCGCTCGCGATCGTCTTCGCCGCGTCCACGGCAACCTTCGACGCGACCTACCGCGCGCAGGCCCGGACCGACGCGCTGCTCACCAACGGTGCCGACGTAACGGTCAGCGTGTCGGCGGGCGCGCCGCCGGCCGACGGCATCCAGCGGACGATCGCCCGGGTCCCCGGCGTCGCCTCGGTGGAGCCGCTGCAGCACCGGTTCGCCTATGTGGGCCCGGACCTGCAGGATCTCTACGGCGTGCGCCCGGCCACGGTCGCGGGCGCGACCGGACTGCAGGACGCCTACTTCCAGGGCGGTAGCGCCCGCCATCTCCTGACCACGCTGGCCAGCCGCCCGGACGCCATCCTGGTGAGCGCCGAGACCGTCCGCGATTTCCAGCTCAACCCCGGCGACCTGCTGAGGCTCCGGCTTCAGGACGGCCATACCGGCAAGCTCGTCATGGTGCCGTTCCACTACGCCGGCATCGTCAAGGAGTTCCCGACCGCGCCAAGGGACAGCTTCTTCGTCGCCAACGCCGCCTACGTCGCGGCCCGCACGGGCAGCCCGGCGGTCGGCGAGTACCTGGTCAGCACCAACGGCACCGCTCCGCCGGTGGTCGCGAGCCGCCTCCGCGCCGCCCTCGGCCCGACCGCCGCCGTCACCGACATCCTGACGACCAGGCAGGTCATCGCCTCCACCCTGACCGCGGTCGACCTGTCCGGTCTGACCCGCGTCGAGCTGGCCTTCGCGCTCGCTCTGGCGGTCAGCGCGACCGGCCTGCTGCTCACCCTCGGCTTCGCCGAGCGCCGCCGCACCTTCGCCCTGGCCCGCGTCCTCGGCGCGCAGCCCCGCCAGCTCGGCGGCTTCGTCTGGGCCGAGGTCGTCATCACCGGGCTCATCGGCGCCAGCTTCGGCGCGGTCACCGGCTGGCTCCTCTCCCAGATGCTGGTCAAGGTACTCACCGGCGTCTTCGATCCGCCTCCCGCCCACCTCTCAGTCCCTTGGGCCTACCTGGGAGTCGTCGCCGCCCTCGCCGTGGCCGGCCTGGCCGCCGCCGGAGTCACCGCGATCCGGGCCGCCCGCCGCCCGCCGCTCACCGTCCTGCGCGACCTCTAGCCCATACCCGCCCCCGCCTCTCCGCGCCTTCGCTAGCGCCGGATGGATGTGGCAGCGCGCCGCCTATAGCCGGACCGTTGCCACATCCATCCGGTTCGAGCGCGCCCGGGGCCTCGCTCCGCCGGGCGGCGGGAATACCCGGGCGCCGTTTGCGTTTCAGATACATGCAAACGCATACAACTGAGTGACGCTAACACCGCCGCTGCGATGGCAGGGAGGCATTGAGATGCAGTTCGGGATCTTCTCGGTCAGCGACATCACCCGCGACCCGACCACCGATTACACGCCGAGCGAGGCCGAGCGGATCGACGCGGTCGTCAAGATCGCGCAGCAGACCGAGGAAGTCGGCATGGACGTGTTCGCGATCGGCGAGCACCACAACCCGCCGTTCTTCTCAAGCGCGCCGACCACGCTCCTTGCCTACATCGCGGCGACCACCAAGCGTCTGGTGGTCACCACGTCGACGACGCTGATCACGACCAACGACCCGGTGCGCATCGCCGAGGAGTACGCGATGCTCCAGCACCTGTCCAAGGGCCGGATGGACCTCATGCTCGGCCGTGGCAACACCGCCCCGGTCTACCCGTGGTTCGGCCAGGACATCCGGCAGGGCCTGCCGCTGGCGCTGGAGAACTACAACCTGCTGCACCGGCTGTGGCGGGAGGACGTGGTGGACTGGCAGGGCAAGTTCCGCGGTCCGTTGCAGGGCTTCACCTCGATCCCGCGTCCGCTCGACGACGTGCCGCCCTTCGTCTGGCACGGCTCGATCCGCACGCCGGAGATCGCCGAGCAGGCCGCCTACTACGGTGACGGCTTCTTCGCCAACAACATCTTCTGGCCGAAGGAGCACTACATGCGGCTGATCCGGTTCTACCGGCAGCGCTACGCGCACTACGGCCACGGCACGGAAAAGCAGGCCATCGTCGGCCTCGGCGGCCAGGCCTACATCGCCAAGAACTCCCAGGACGCCAAGAAGGAGTTCCGCCCGTACTTCAACGCGGCCCCGG
>JAWWPV010000930.1:0-3133 GCA_033854775.1 Trebonia sp. | reverse complement strand
ACCAGCGCGTGCGCCCCGGCCTTGGCCCCGAACTCGATGCTGATCCAGCCGGCGGCGCCGTTCGGCATCAGCATCGGCACGGTGAAGGGCGAGACGCGGTTCCAGCCCTTTTCGTTCAGCGTGTCATAGGCGGTGAGGGTGGAGCCGATGCCGCCGATGCCGCTGGTGACCGCGACGCCGAGGCGATAAGGCTCAACCTCCGGTGACCCCGCGTCGGCCCAGGCCTCGCGGGCCGCCACCAGCGCGAACTGCTCGCACCGGTCCATCTTCCTGGCCTGCGGCTTGCCGATGACCGCCACCGGGTCCGCCACGGCGGGTGCCGCGATCTTGACCGGCAGCTTCTCGACCCACGGCTCGGTAAGGCGGCGCACGCCACTGGTTCCCGCGAGCATCGCCGACCAGGTAGACGCGACGTCACCGCCGAGCGGCGTGGTCGCGCCGAGCCCAGTGACGACAACGCTGACTCGATCGTTGTTGCCCACTGCAACCTCCGGTTTGTCTTCCGGGGGAGACGACCCCCGTACCCCCCGATGTCCGCCTGGACGGGCCTGATACGGTCGCTGTTTTTGCGATCAGGCCCGCCTAGGCGGGCCAAAGCCGCGGCTCACCAGGGGATGCCCCGGTCCCCCCGGCTGTCCAGGCGTGACGGGGCGGTGTGATTCTGGATCTCTGGCTGGTTAAGAGTTGGAGTTCTTGGAGACGAAGTTGACGACGTCCTGGACCGTCTTCAGGTCCTTGAGTTGCTCGTCGGGGATCTCAACGCCGAACTTGTCCTGCGCCGCGACGGCGATCTCGACCATGGACAGCGAGTCGATGTCGAGGTCGTCGACGAAGTTCGCCGCCGGGGTCACCTCGTCGGCGGGGGTCCCGGCGATCTCCTCGATGATCTCCGCGAGCCCGGAGAGAATCTCCTGGTCAGTCATTATTTCTCCTCTGTTTGGTGGCGATTCATCCCCCCGCGCACTGCGCGGGGAACGGGGAATGTCTGGGAACGGCGGCTAGGGTACCGTGATCACCTGCGAGGCGTAGGACAGCCCGGCGCCGAACGCGATCAGCAGCGCCGGCGTGCCCGGCTGCAGGCGGCCCTGCTCGGCCATCCTGGACAGGGCGAGCGGGATCGACGCGGACGAGGTGTTCCCAGCGTGGATGATGTCGTCGGCGACGCGCTCGCGCGGTATGCCGAGCTTCTTGGCGATCGCCTCGACTATCCGAAGGTTCGCCTGGTGCGGGACAAATGCCGAAATTTCGGCGGGTGTCACCCCGGCCCGGCGGCACGCCTCAAGCGCGATCGGCGCCATGGCCGTGGTCGCCCAGCGGAAGACGGCCTGCCCGTCCTGCTTCAGTGACCCGTTCCGCCCCTCGATGGTGATCTTCTGCGCCTGGTCGCCGGCCGA
Source organism: Trebonia sp. (assembly GCA_033854775.1). Lineage (GTDB taxonomy): Bacteria > Actinomycetota > Actinomycetes > Streptosporangiales > Streptosporangiaceae > Trebonia. Next base: position 1,739 of record JAWWPV010000930.1, on the reverse strand, counting down.
TCCCCAGACCACCGGGCCGATCCCGGACGGCTCGCCGGGCGCGCTCGCGCCCACCACGGCGGCGCCCGCCCCGTCGGCGAAGATGATGCAGGTCGACCGGTCGGTCCAGTCGATCCACGAGGTCATCTTCTCCGCGCCGATCACCAGCACGTTCCGCGCTGACCCCGCCCGCACCGAATCGGAGGCGGCGCCGATCGCGTAGCAGAAGCCGGCGCAGGCCGCGTTGAGGTCGTAGGCACCGGGCGCCGGGATGCCGAGCCGGTAGGACACGGTGGCCGCCACGTTGGGCAGCGGCGACTCGGGCGAGCAGGTCGCGACGATGACCAGGTCGACGTCGGCGGGCTCGAGCCCCGACGCGGCGAGGGCCTTCGCTCCGGCCGCCTCGGCCATGTCCTCGACGGTCTCGTCGTCCCGCGCGACCCGCCGCGACTCGATCCCGACGCGCGCCCTGATCCACTCGTCACTGGTGTCGACGAGCTTGGCGAGGTCGTCGTTGGTCACCACCTTGTCCGGCTGGTAGCCGCCGAACCCCAGAATCTTGGTCCCGATCACCATTAGGCCTCCTTCGGCTCAAAGCCCATTGTGCTCGGCAATCGTGTGCGCCGCGACGAGGGCCCGGGCGGCGTCAAGCTGGTCAGGCGTCTTGATCGCGAGGAGCTCGACCCCGGGCAGCGCCCGCTTGGCCATGGCCGTCAGCGTGCCGCCTGGTAGCAGCTCGATGAACGCGGTGACCCCGAGGCCGGCCATCGTCGCCATGCACTGGTCCCACCGGACCGGGTACGCGACCTGGCTGATTATCCGCTCCACCCAGTCGGTCCCCGAGGTGACGACCGCGCCGTCGCGGTTGGACAGCAGCGTGATCGCCGGGTCCTTGACGGCGGTGCCCGCGGCAGCCGCGGCGAGCGCCTCGACCGCGGGGGCCATGTGCTTGGTGTGGAACGCCCCGGCCACACGCAGCGGCCGCAGCCGAGCCCCGGCCGGCGGGTTCGCCGCGAACTCCGCGAGCTGCTCCAGCGTCCCGCCCGCGACGATCTGCCCGGCGGTGTTGATGTTCGCGGGCGTGAGCCCGGCGTCCGCGATGGCGGCGAGCACGGTGGCCTCGTCGCCGCCGAGCACCGCGGTCATGCCGGTAGCCACGGCGTCGCAGGAGGCGGCCATGGCGGTACCGCGCACCCGGGTCAGCTTGATGGCGTCCTCGGCGGACAGCACGCCCGCGATCGCGCCGGCCGCGAGCTCGCCCACGCTGTGCCCGGCGGCCACCTGGGGCTCACCAACGAGCCCGGCGACCGCGAGGGCCGCCGCGACGAGCAGCGGCTGGGCGACGGAGGTGTCGGTGATCTCTTCCGCGCTGCCGGTCGTGCCGAGCCGGATCAGGTCCCGGCCGGCCAGCTCCGACCAGGCGCCGAGCTGCTCGGCGAGCCCGGGAAGCTCAAGCCAGGGGGACAGGAAGCCAGGGGTCTGCGCGCCCTGCCCGGGCGCGGTAAAGATGAGCACACTCTCAACCTTGCCCTGTAGACACTCACCACACCGGTATCGAACGGCACGAACTTCCCGGTCGAATTCTTGTAGAGAAACTACATGTACCGTTACCTGTCCAGTCACTATCCCGTCACCTGCGGCATCCTGCCTGGCCACTCCGGGGCGGTCCGGCGTCCGCCGGCGGATCATCGCCGGGCGGCCAGATCATCGCCGGCCGGCGGAAAAAAACTCGCCGGCCGGCCGAAACAAGCCCGGCGGGC
>JAWWPV010000929.1:0-5234 GCA_033854775.1 Trebonia sp. | reverse complement strand
GCCGCCGCGACGCGACACGAAAGATCCCCGCCTGCCGGGTGGCAGGCGGGGATCGCCGATGCCCGGCCAGTGGTCAGCCGGGCAATCCACACGCCAGCGGTGCTAGCGGTCGCGGCGGGGCTTGCAGTGCTTCTTCTTGTGCACCGTCTTGTTGCTCTGGTTGTTCTCCATGATGCAGCCCCGGTTGCTCACGGCCGCGGACTTGGTGATGGCCCTCGGCGACAGCAGCGCGAGCGCGCCGTCGACGCCGGCCAGCGGCACCTGGGTGCCGGCCGCGTTGGTGTTCGCGTCGTTGCCGCAGGCCTGGACCGGAATCTGGTTGTCAGAAAAGTTGAACACGCCGTGGCCGCCAGAGCCGCGGTTGCTCTGGTTGTTCTCCATGGCGCAACCGCGGTTGCTGATGGCCTTGTTCTCGGTGAAAGCCCCCGGGCTCAGCAGGGCCCCCGCTACCGCGGCGCCCTCCGCCAGGACCTGAGTGCCGGCCCCGTTGGTGTTCACGTCGTTGCCGCAGGCCTGGATCGGGACCTGGTTGTTGCTGACGTTGACGATCGGGTCCGGCATCGTGGCGGCACTCGCCATCGGCGCGGCGAAGCCGAGCAGCCCTACGGTCGCTACGGTGAGCGCGAGAGCGTGGGTCTTCTTGAGCATTACTTCCCCTTCCCCCTTTTTGCTATTTACCGCCGGACAAGCTCCAGCGATGAATTCGTACGTCCTTGCCAGTCGCAAACATTACCCGAGGTGATCACTCCTGGTGACGAAGACGGAACAGTTAAGCGAGATTTCCGCGAGGCATTCACAGCAACAGCGCCAATTGATGCCCCGTTGCCCACTTTATGCTCATCCTTGCAGGTCAAGCACCATGTCACCTATTCATCACTAAGCAAATGAAGGGGCACAAACGGTACGCAACGGCCAATTTCCACGGCAGAAACGACTAGTCGCATACGGCAAAGGATTGCAGGCAATTGATTCACCAAATATGGTACGGTCAATCACCGGGAATTCTTCCCAAACCAGGCATGCGGTAGCGACACGCCGGCCGGGGCGGACTCAGGAGCGGCGCGGTGACCTGAAGCGGGAGCGGCGGGTCGTGCGCTGGACGATGGCCACCGACGGGTCAAGCGGGTCTTCCTGCCCCGGGCGGTAGATGTCCGGCTCCAGGTAGATGGTCTCCGCGATCGGTACCGCCGCGCGTACCCGCTTCTCCACGGCGTCGATGCCCGCGGTCAGGTCCACCGCGGTCAACTCCGCGGGCACGCCGATCTTGCCGGCGACCAGCAGGTTCTCCGGGCCGATGTGCGACGTCCGCAGGTGGATCAGCCGGAACTTCTCCGGCCCGCCCTCAATCGCGGCGACGATCCGCGCCGACGTCTCCTCCGTGGCCGACTCCCCGATCAGCAGGCTCTTCGTCTCGTAACCCACGATGAAGGCCGCGCAGGCGAGCAGCACGCCGACGCCGACCGAGCCGACGCCGTCCCACTGCTCGTGCCCGGTCAGCTGGGACAGCAGCACGCCGAGGAAGGCGAAGCACAGCCCGATCAGGGCCGCGCTGTCCTCAAGCAGCACCACCGGCAGCTCGGGCGTCTTCGTCACGTGGACGAACCGCCGCCAGCCGTGCCCCTCCTGCCGCACCTGGTTCGCCTCGCGGATCGCGGTGCGCAGCGAGAACCCTTCGAGCACCATCGACAGGCCGAGCACGGCGTACGCGACTATCGGCGAGTCAAGGTGACCCGGGGAAAGGATCTTGTGAATGCCGTCGTAGATCGAGAAGACCGACCCGACGGTGAACAGCATCACCGCGACCACGAACGCGTAGAAGTACCGTTCCCGGCCGAAGCCGAACGGGTGCTCGACGGTGCGCGCCCGGCGCGACCGGCCGCGGCCGATCAGCAGCAGCGTCTCGTTGCCCGTGTCCGCCACCGAGTGCACGGACTCGGCGAGCATCGACGCCGACCCCGTGACGAGGAACGCCGCGAACTTGGCGATGGCGATGCCCAGGTTGGCCGCGAGGGCGGCGACGACGGACTTCACCGGCGTAGCATACCCATCCGGACAACCGCGATCTTAACCATTTCAACAGACTTGCCTATTCGCGCGCAGCCAGGTCGCGCAGGTCCTTGATCGCGGCGATCGCCAGCGGGTCGATGCCGGCGGCGATCCCGAGGTAGACCGAGGCGTAGTCGAGGAGCTGCACGGTCGCGGCCAGCCGGCGCAGCGGGTCGCCGCCCGAGTCCATCGTGATGTCCGACACGTCGACGCCCCTGATCCCGGCGAGGGACGCGGCCGCCGTCCTGGCCCGGGCGACGGCGGGGTGCTCCGCCGCCGGGTCGGCGATCAGGACGAGCCGCAGCGACTCGTCGTCGGGCGACAGTCCGTCCAGGTCGGCTTCGTCCTCGCCGGAGAAGCCGAAGTCCCCGTCGCTGAACCCAGTGCCATCAAGCCCGGTGCCGCCGAAGTCCTCGGCCGCCGGGAACGCGGGCTCGGGCGGCGGCGCGTACGGGCCGTCGAACGTCGCCACCTGGTCGTGCCCGGCCTCAGGCAACAGCCCGACGAGCGCGGGGTACTTGGCGTTCGCCGCGAGCTGTGAGGCGAACCGCCTGGCCGCCGCCGCCGCGACCGGCGAGCCGCCCCAGATCAACGGGAGCCGTCCCACCAGGTCGAGCGCGAGGGACTTGGCCGGGTTGACGAACGACTCGCTCGACGGGCGGCACTGGTGCGAGACGTCCTCCATGGCCTCGGCCGCTGCCTCGTAGGCGGTGTCTTCGATGCGGGCCACGCCGAGCCTGGCGGCGGCGACAAGCAGCGGCACGGTCAGCGCCCAGGGCATCGCCCTGGCGGGCCCGACCGTGATCACCGGGATGAACGTGCCCCTGGCCTGCGCGACGAGCCCCTGCAGGGCCGAGTCGGGCGCGCTCACCCCGACCAGATGGCAGCCGCGCCGCGCCGCCTCGCCGGCCAGCGCGAGCGCCTCGGCCGTTTTCCCGGAACGGGACACGGTGATCACCAGGTCGGCCGCGCCGACCCAGCCGGGAAGCTGGTAGCCGGACACCCCGGTTACCTGGACGGGGGACCCAAGGCCGGTGATGGCCGCGAGCGCGTCGCACGCGAACGCCGAACCGCCCGCACCGCCAGACCCCGCCACCACGATGGCGCGCGGCCGGTTGTCCTGGCTGAGCGCGGACAGGTCAGCCTCGGCGCACGCGCGGAGCGCCGTGCGGACCTGTGCCGCCGACGAGGCGACCTGCCGCAGCATCCCGCCGGGATCGCCCGCTTCGACGATCTCCGTGTCGTCGAGGCGGAGCGCCGCGAGCGCTGCCCCGCCAGGCGGCGTGTTCACCCCGCCTGGCCCTCCGGCTGGCGCGCCTCCTCGATCAGCAGCACCGGGATGTTGTCGCGCACCGGGTAGGCGAGCCCGCACCCGGTGCATACCAGCTCGCTGGCGGCGTCATCGGCACGCAAGCCGGCCCGGCACTTCGGGCAGACGATGATGTCGAGCACCCAGTCTTCGAGTTCCATCTTCCTGTGTCCCTTGCTGTGAAGATCAAATTCAATTATTCCGAACGACTGGTGGTTCCACGCACCAGGCCAAGCACTTCGTCCCGGATGGCGGCCATCTCGACCTCATCCGCCGCCTCGACGTTCAGCCGCAGCAGCGGCTCGGTGTTGGACGGACGGAGGTTGAACCACCAGGTGTCGCCAAGGACCGTCAGGCCGTCGAGCTCGTCCGTGGTCACGCCGGGCTGCGACGCGTACACGTCCTTGACCCGCTGCGCGGTGCCGGCCTGGTCGGTGACCTCGCTGTTGATCTCGCCGCTGGCCGAGTACCTGGAGAAGTCGGCGAGGATGGCCGACAGCGGCCGGTCGTCGTGGCCGAGCGCGGCGAGGGTGTGCAGCGCGGCGAGCATGCCCGAGTCGGCGAACCAGAAGTCCCTGAAGTAGAAGTGGCCCGAGTGCTCGCCACCGAAGATGGCGTTGGTCTCCGCCATCTTCGCCTTGATGAACGAGTGGCCGACCCTCGTCCGCACGGGCGCGCCGCCGTGCTCGCTGACGATCTCAGGGACCGCCCGCGAGGTGATCAGGTTGTGGATGACGGTCGCGCCCGGCTCCCTGGCCAGCTCGCGGGTCGCGATCAGCGCGGTCAGGACCGACGGGCTCACGATCTCGCCGCGCTCGTCCACCACGAAGCACCGGTCGGCGTCCCCGTCGAAGGCGAGGCCGATGTCCGCCTGGTGCTCCCTGACCGCCTTCTGGAGGTCACGCAGGTTCTTCGGGTCGATCGGGTTGGCCTCGTGGTTAGGGAACGAGCCGTCGAGCTCGAAGAACAGCGGGATCGTGGTGATCGGCAGGCCCTCGAACACGGTCGGCACCGTGTAGCCGCCCATGCCGTTGCCCGCGTCGACAACGACCTTGAGCGGGCGGATCCCGGAGATGTCGACCAGCTTCCTGAGGTACTCGGCGTAGCCGGGAAGCAGGTTCCTGCTCGAGACGGTGCCAGGCGCGCCGTCGTAGGCGGGAACCCCGTCCGCGACCAGCTGCTTGATCTCGGCCAGGCCGGTCTCGATGCCGACCGGCTTCGCGCCGGCCTTGCAGAGCTTGATCCCGTTGTACTTGGCCGGGTTGTGGCTCGCGGTGATCATCGCGCCGGGGATGTCAAGGAACCCGCTCGCGTAGTACACCATGTCGGTGGAGCCGAGCCCGCCGTGGATGACGTTCGCCCCCTGGGATACCGCGCCGCGGCCGAGCGCCTCGGCGAGCGGGCCGCTTGTCGTCCGCATGTCATGCAGGGTCACGATGGACTTCGCCCCGGTCAGCCGCACGAACGCCGCGCCGACGGCTTCCGCCACGGACTCGTCGAGCTCGTCAGGAACGACGCCGCGAACGTCGTAAGCCTTGAAGATCTTGTTCAGGTCCGACACTTCGTCCCCGCCTTCTGAGTGAGCCCGCCCGTCGTTATCGACTTCCCAACTGACTTCGCAGGATCAACCTATCGGTCAGGCGGCGCCGACGCGCAAACGAGGCACCGCCAGGCGAGGCTAGCGGACCGCCCGGCGCTGCGCGGGCTGGTCCGGGTTACCGGCGGGCCTAAGACTCCGGCTGCGGGGCCGGGGCGGAGCGGACGACACGGAGGTGGCCCCTGCGCCCGACCTCGACGCCCTGACCGACCGGTTCCGGGGCCGCGGCGGCGGCGGCGGACGGGCGTGCCGCCGGCAGCGGCTGGGCCTGCCGCGGCTGGG
>JAWWPV010000928.1:0-4258 GCA_033854775.1 Trebonia sp. | reverse complement strand
CTCGGGTAAGTGATCCGGGCGCTGTGGGTGAACGCGAGCGCGTTCGCCGGGGTGTCGCCCACGTCGTCGCCGAGGAAGGTGACCCCCTTCGAGCCGTACTGCTGATCGAGCACGGCGAGCGTGGGTGCCTCGTCACGGCAGGGCGAGCACCACGAGCCCCAGAAGTTGAGCACGACGGTCTTGCCCCGGTAACTGGACAGCTTGATGGTACTCCCGGTCAGCGATGTGCCCGTCACGTTGGGGGCGAGCGGCCGCTGTCCCGCCTGGTACTCGACGACGCCGTCGCTGGCGCTGGCGCTGCCGTCGCCCTTCCCCGAGGTCAGCAAGGTCACCGCGATGGCACCGCCGAGCAGCACGGCTACTACGGCCGTCACGGTGACGACCGTTCGGCGCTTGGCTCTAAACACCAGCGGGTCCTCGGAACACAGCGGGTCCTCGCGGTCTCCTACAGGGGGTAGTACCCGCCCTATTGTGCCCTATCTGAGTCCACAACCGGTCGGCGGGGTGGCACGGCGTAGGAAACGCCGGTGAGCTCGTCTCCGTCGAAGGTAAGGCTCGTGACCGACCCGAGCGCGCACTGCCGCGAATTCGGGTTGTGCCACAGGCGCTTGTGCTCGGCGGCGAGGCGGCTGACCCAAATTGGCAGCTGGTGGCTGACGCACACCGCCTCCTGGCCACGGGCCGTTTCCCTCGCCCGGTCGATGACCTGCCGGACCCGGGCAACCACCTCGGTATAAGGCTCGCCCCAGGACGGCGTGAAGGGGTTCCACAGGTACTTCCAGTTCAGCGGGTTCACCGCGAGGCTGGCCAGGCTGACGGACTTGCCCTCAAGCACGTTCGCCGACTCGATGAGCCTGTCGTCGGTGGTGATCTCCAGGCCGAGCCGGTCGGCCACGGGCCGCGCGGTCTCCTGCGCCCGCTCAAGCGGTGACGCGAAGACGGCGGCGACCGGGCGCCCGTCGAAGTAATCGGCGGCGGCGGCGGCCATCATCCGCCCGTTCGCCGACAGTTGGTACCCGGGCAGCCGCCCGTAAAGCACGTGGTTCGGGTTATGCACTTCACCGTGCCGGAGCAGGTGAACGACAGTGATCTCAGCCATGGCCCAGCCAGCCTACCGGCATCAAACCCAAGCGTTTACAGGGTCAGCTGGTCCTGCTCCCCGTCGGCCCACCGGACCGTCGCCGTTACGTGGCCGGCTTTGCCTGGCTCGATGGTCAGCCGGGGCGGTTCGCCGGAGGCAGCCGGAGCGGCTGACAGGGCCACGGCTGCGGCGTAGGTCTCGCCCGGCAGCACCGAGGTGGCCGAGCTCAGGTAGGGCACCGCTGCTTGGGGGCCAAAGGCGTGCGGGCCTGCGGGCCGGTGCACTCCGGGAAACATGGTGCCGTGCAGCGCGATGACGCAGCTGGTCAGCCCGCCCGCGCCGCGGACCGACCCGGCGCCCGGCCCTGCTTGCTGGTCCGGTGGCTGGTGCGCGGGCACTGGCCACCCGCCGATCCGCAGGGTACGCCGGCCGACGGCGTCCTGCTCCACGCGTACCAGGCGCACCTCCCAGCAGCCGTGCACCACACTGGCCGTGGTCAGCCAGGGGCCGGGTGCCGACGGTTGCCCATCGGCTGACGGCCAGCAGGCCTGGTGGCGGGAGATGCCGGTCCTGCCCTCGGCGCGCACCGGCTGCAGCCGCCGCCGGCGCGACGCTCGGCCGTCCGCGTCGATCAGCGAGATCCCGGAGTCCACGTCGCCGCTCACGTCAGGGCCGGTGCGGGTGGCGTAGGTCAAGCGGGAGTAGAAGGGGTCGTACGTCTCGTCCTGATCGCTGTGCGCGTGATCTGTGCCGTGGTTGGCAACCCGGACGATGCCGTCAGCCGAGGTGCCGGAAATAACCCAGCCCGGTGCCCTGGCGATCCGCGTGAAGTCGCCGCGCTCGACGGGCAGCGGTTCCTCGGCGGACTGCCACACCGGGCCGTCGGCCGGCAGCAGCAGCCCGGCGAAGCCCTTGGCCGCCCAGTACGGTGAGCCAGGTCCCGAATACGGCTGCCTGATCGGCAGGAACTCGCCGTGCCAGCCGATCGATAGCGTGCCGTCCGCGCGCAGGCAGCCCGCGGACAGGAAGTACCGCAGCATCCCGCTGGCGATCCGCCGGGTGAGGCCGGGTGCCAGCGGGGTGGCGTCGAACACCGCGCCCGCCCAGAACGGGGCGAGCGCGGCGAACCGGTAGGTCAGCGACCGGCCCTGGAACAGCGGTGCCCCGTCACCGCCGACCAAGTGCGCCGCGTCGGACAGGTACCGCCGCAGCCGGTCGCGGTACCGCTCGGCCAGGCCAGGCTCGGCGAGGTCGCCGGCGATGCGGCAGTACCACAACGGGTACAGGTGCATCGCCCAGCCGTTGTAATGGTCGAAGTTCCGCGTGCCGCCGTCGGTGTACCAGCCGTCGCCCCGGTACCAGTCCTCAGTGCGGGCAATCGCGTGCTCGATGTCCGCTCGGTCCCACGTGCCGCCGGCCGACCGCGAGAACGCGGCGGCGACGGCACGGAACCAGACCCAGTTGTTGTCGGGAACCCATGCGCCGGCGAACGCGGCGAGCCACTCGAGCACCCGTGCCCGCACCGCGTCATCCAGCCGGTCCCAGATCCACGGCCGGGTCTCATGCAGCGCTATCACGATCGACGCCGCCTCGACCTTCGCCTGGTCGATCTCGTCAAGCCGCGGCCACCGCTGCGGCGCGGCCGGGTCGGTGCCCGTCGCGAGGCCGGCCGCGTACCAGTCGGCCAGGCCGCGGCGATCGCGGCCGCCCGCGCCCGCCAGCCGGAAGGCCGCGAGCACGAAGGTGCGGGCGAAGCCCTCGAGGCCGTCGCTCCACGCCCCGGCGCGACTGGCCGGTCCCGGCAGGCCAATGAGCGCGTTGCCCGGGCCCGCGTGCGGCCGCACGGCGAGCAGCAACTGGTCGGCCGTCGCCTCCCAGTGGGCCCGCGTCCATCCGGTATACGGCGACAGCCCCAAGTCCGCGGGGTGCTGGCTAGGTCCGGGCAGCATGACGATCACGCCTCCTAAGGCCTGAAGCTCCAGTGATTGCGCCGTCACCGCGTCCAGTGGCGGCAGGCCGGCCGCATACCGCTCGAGCTCGGTGAGCGCACTCGCGGCCAGCAGCCTGGTCTCCGCCCCGAGCGACCCCGCCACGTGCGGTGTGACCATGACATTGGGCAGCTCGTACAGCACCGACGCCGGTGGCAGCGGCTCGGGCTCTGTCACGTCGAGGATGGCGTGCAGCCCCGCCAGGCACGCCCTCTCCAGGGCGGCGTGGTCGACCAGCCCGCCGCGGGCGGTGTTGATGAGCGTGGCGCCCGGTGGCAGGGCGGCCAGCTCGGCGTCGCCGATCATGTGCCTGGTCGCTGGCAAGTGGGGCGCGTGCAGGCTGAGCACGCCCGCGCGGGGCAGCGCCTCCTCCAGGGTGACCAGTTCGGCCCCCGTAGCCGCGACGGCGGCCGGGTCCGCGAACGGATCCACGACAAGCACCCCGGTCACGCCGATCAGGTGAAGGAGCCGCGCGACCCGGCGCCCGACCCGGGAGAACCCGACGAGGACGACGGTGAGCGAGCCGCCCAGCTCGCCGTGCTCGTGCCGGTAGCTCCAGTCGTCCCGGTGCACCCGCGCGTCGGCCGCGAGGAACGGCACCTTCTTGGCCGCCCACAAGATCGCCGCGAGCGTGTACCTGGCCACCGGCTGGGCGTTGGCGTCCGCGGCCGTGGTCACCAGGATGCCGCGGTCGAACACCGCCTGGCCCACGTGCCCGCGCACGGACCCCGCCGCGTGCAGGACGGCCCGCAGGCGGGGCGCGTTCCCCAGGACAGCGCGGTCGAGCGGCGGGCAACCCCATGACGTGATGAGCACCTCGACGACGGCGAGCCGGGCCCGCGCCGGCGGTGAGCTCAGCTCTGTCGCCGCAATCGGATCAGCAAGCGTCGCCGCCGCGGCGAGCCGGGCAAGCTCCGCCGCGCCGAACTGGGTGCGCAGCCAGTCCTCGCCCATCACGAGCATCGTCTCCGGCCGCCGGGTCGTGCCGCGCTCTGCCATGAGATCTAGCCAATCCGCCCATCCGGGATAGCGTCAATGATTAACACGACACCACTTGGCGCTCTGGTCCGGCACCCGCCCAGCCGCGGGCGGGTTCTCGGGTGCCGTTGACCGCCGTGATCGCGGGTCATCCGGGCGGCGGCCCGGGAAGGCCGGCCGGTTCGCCCGTTATGCCCCGGTTTCCCGGTGC
>JAWWPV010000927.1:0-2922 GCA_033854775.1 Trebonia sp. | reverse complement strand
ACGCACCACCTCGCCGACCCGGAGGTTGCCGTACGCGGTCTTGGCATCGACGGCGGCCAGGGCGCGCTCGACGGTGATGTCGCCGTTCGCCGTCTTCAGCTGCACATCGCCTGTTACCTCGCCGAGGGTGATGTCGCCGTTGGAGGTCTTGACCACGGCCGTGCCGTCGATCTCGCCGAGCCAGATCTTTCCGGCCGAGGTCGTCACGTCGGTGGGCCCGGCCGACCTGGCGACCGAGACGTCGCCCGCGGAGGTGCGCAACGTAAGCCGTCCGGTCTGGCCGAGCCGGATGGAACCGGCGGCGCTTTTGAACGTGGAATCGCCGACGCGGCCCTCGCTGCGGATTTCCCCCGATGTCTTCGCATCGACGCGTGAGCCGCTCGGCAGGGAGACCGTTACGTCGATCGACGCGGGGCGGCCGATGAGGTTACGGATCTTGTTCTTGGGCGCCTTCACCGACAGCTCGCCATTGGCGTACTCGACCACGGTCTGTTCGGCGGCTTTGACGTCGGCGTCCTCGGACTCGTCGGTCGGGCGCACCTCGACCATCGTGTCGATGCGGTCACTGGCGTTGATCCAGACGTGCCCGGCCAGGGTGTCGATAGTGGCGAGAATGGGTTCTGGGGTGTCGAAAGTCGGCATGGCGGTGCCCTCCCAAGGGCTCTCATGGCGTCCCGCCTGGCGGGACGAGTTGATGGGTGGCGGTGTAGGCGTGGTGTCCCTAGCGCACCCAGCCGGTGTGGCGCCGACCGAACTGGGTGCCTTCGCGCCCACCCGATCGGCGGCCTCGATCGTCGGGCACGAGCGCGGCGGCAACGACGCGGACGAGCCAGGCGTTGACCGAGAGCCCGGCTTGCCTGGCCGCCTCGTCGATATGTGGCTTGAGGTGTTCGGGGAGGCGGAGGGTGATCCGCGACGTACCGCCCTCATCGGCCTCCGGAGCGGGCGGCCGGACACCGAGCGCGACCTCCAGACCGCTGGCCAGCGCGCTCCGCAGGCTGGCCTGGGGGGACCTGGCGGCTTCCTCGGACGACTCGCCGGTCGGGGGTGGCGTCACCACGAACTCGGGATCGCGCCCGCGCAGGCGTACCTCGACCGACCCCGGCGCGAGGTCGCGGGTGATCTCGTCCGCGGCGGCGGACAGCGCCTCCAGAAGCCCGAGGCGGGCGGCCGCCTCGAGCGGTGCGCTGAGCCGCTCGGCGAGCGCCCGGGCGTCCTCACCACCGGCCTCGGCGGCAACCGCGAGCTCGCGACGGAGGTTGTCGACATACGACGTGAGGTCCATGACCCCAGCATGACACCACTACGACGTCATTACAAGTGGAGATGACGTCACTATGACGGCCTGTGTGACGCACAGCCTTTAGAGATCAATGGCCGAGGCCGACTATCCAGCGTGATGCAGGTGGTACCTCACGTGCTGGGTGAAGGTGTTCGCGGCGAGGGTGCCAGTGTGGTTCTTACTGGTGACGGCGCCGCCGGCGTCTTGCTTGGTGGAGTTCGAAGCGCTGGCCGCCGGGGTGCGCCGCGTGCGCGACGGGTCCGGCGTGCCTGGCGTGGGGGTCACGATGCGTGCGATGTCCGCATCGGTCGGATATTAGCTATGCGAGCGGGGGGAGACGCTCGCATAAACGACACCGTTTCTGCGAAGTACAGCAGTCAGGGTGAACCTGACGCGAATGCGGCTGACTTGTCGGCCGTCAGCACAAGGCACTGGCTGCTTGGACTTCGCCGAGTGCTCGCCGCGCGACTTCGATGAAGTCGTCGCCGTTGGCCGTGTCGCTCCAGCGCTCAAAGGCGATCTTCCAGGCGAGCGCGCCCAGCTCCGCGGCCACGCACGAGGTCAGGTCGGGAATGCCGCGCCGGATGAGCGCGCCGGTGATTGACGCGGTGAGACCGAGGCCCTTCAGCGCTTCGCGTTCTTGCAGTTCCGGGTTGGCGGCGATCACTGCCCGCCTGCGGACGGTAAATTCGCGGCGAGCGGGGGTGAAGGCTTCCCTCCCGACCGCGTCCAGGGCCTGAGCCACCGCTTCAAGCGGGGTGGCAGTTGCCGGCGCTGCGGCTATCGCCTCGACGACCAGTCCGGTCATCGTGCCGTCGCCGAAGAGTACTTCCCGCTTGTCCTGGAAGTGCCGGAAGAAGCTGCTCTTCGTCAGCCCCGCGCGCTGCGCGATGTCGATCACCGTCGTGTTCTCGTAGCCCCGCTCCGCGAACAGTTCGAGGGCGGCCAGGGCTAGCCGCTCTGACGCATTCGGTTGCCAGCGGACCATGGGAACAGCGTACGGCACTTGGTCCCGTCACTCGTGTATAGTGATGGCACCAAGTCCCATCACCTTGCCCGCTGGAGGCCCGCCCATGAGCCGAGCTGTCATCTATGAGACCTTCGGAGGCCCCGAGGTACTGGAGTTGCGAGACGTTCCAGAGCCGCACGCCGGCCCGGGTGAGGTCCGCGTCCGCGTGGCGGCCGCCGGGCTGAACCCGATGGACTGGGGCATCGCCTCGCGGCCTGAGGCGGCGGCGCGGTTCGGCATCACCGTGCCGTCCGGCTTCGGGTACGACTTCGCCGGCGTCGTCGACGAGGCCGGCGGCGGCGCCACGGGCTTTGCCGTGGGCGACCGCGTCTACGGTGGCGCGCTGGGGAGAGCCGCCGCCGACTTCGTGGTAGTCAAGACACCGACCGGGGCGTCCGAGGCGCTCTTTCATACGCCGGATGGCATCAGCGACGAGGTGGCGAGCACGCTCCCGGTGGCCGGCCACACCGCCGCCGCCGCCCTGGCGGCGATCGGCCCGCGGCCCGGCGACACCGTCCTGATCGGCGGCGCCGCCGGCGGCGTAGGCGTGTTCGCCGTACAGCTCGCGAAGCTCGCCGGCGCCACCGTGATCGGCACCGCCTCGGAGGGCACCTTCGAGTTCCTGCGGCAG
>JAWWPV010000926.1:0-18634 GCA_033854775.1 Trebonia sp. | reverse complement strand
ACCCCGTCAGCCGCCCAAACGATCGAAGGCCCAGCGTTCGGAAATCGCTTCCGACCTGGGCCTTCACCATGAGAGCGGATGACTGGAATCTAACCCGCACTATCAGCTTGGGAAGCTGATGTTCTGCCATTGAACTACATCCGCAGGTCTCGCCAGGGACCCCTGGAGGGGCACCTGCGTCGTCCTTGCCAACACATGCTACAGGAACACCGAGCTTGCTTGCTGTTCCTCGGCTGAACGCAACGATCAGGGACCGCGACGCTTGCGGTGTAGTCGGATTCCCAGTGCCGCGAGAACCGAGGCTACGCCAGCGCCGGCACCTGCCATGGACCAGACGTGCACGCTGCCGACGATGATCGCAAGCACGCCGCCCAACGACCAGATGCACAGCATGGCCGCCAGCGTGACGCCGCCCAGCATTGCCAAGTTGCGCTTCACCGAAGCGGAGTCCCTCGTTGCGCCGTCCCACCAGGCCTTCGCCGTCACCCAGAAGCCTGCGGGGGCGGGGCCTCCACCAGGAGTTTCCGTGGGCTTAAGTTGCTCTGCCATTTCTTGTCCTTAGACATGCTTTCGCCTAAGATTTTTTGCAAATCACGAGTGAAGGGACAAAAGGCCGCCTAGCACACGCTCGTGGTTTAATTCACCAGTCGCATAGGCTAGGCGGCCCGCCTACATTCTGATGCAGCCGACTTGAATCTCCAGTACGATACAGAGATTCTCGGATAAATCTCTTTAGTTCTGAATGTCGAAGCGGCCCTGCCGGACCGACTGACCGAAATTGCGCCAGGTCGCGGCGCTGTACGTAATGCGCGGTCCTGCCTGGTCGGTCGAATCCCTGACCATGACGATTCCGTCCGTTGACGCGACTTCAGTACAGTTACCGTTATTTACACTGCGCGCAGACTTCCGCCAGTTGAGGTGACTAGTCTCGCTTTCGTGAAATGGCATATTCATATTGCACGCTCCATAGTTAATCTGGCCTGAAATCTATTTCAGAAAACTTGCGACTTGGAATGTGGCTATTGTTTCGCGTTACCCGCGTCATACCTAGCAGGAACGACGGCATGGTGGTACCGCGACGCCGTCTCAGCCATCAGTTCGATTGATTCTTGTGGATTCAACGCTTGATCACGCAGGTGATCGAACACTTGCTCATACCTTAGGATGTCCTGTGGGCGCTCAAGGTACATGTTTCCTGCCAGTCCCTCAACATACACCAGACTGGGCGTGACCGTACTGAACTCAATGATGTCGAAAGAGCTCTCCATCGCCGGATGCGCACCTGTGCTAAATGGGACTATCTGAATCGTCACATTCGACAGCAGCGCGGCCTCGACCATTCGTTGCAGCTGATCCCGCATAACGCGATAACCGCCCACGAGGCGGTGCAGCACAGGCTCATCGAGGACTACCAAGAGTTGCAACGGTGGATCCTTGGTAAGCGATCGCTGACGGGTAAGTCGAACTTGGATGAGTTCGTCGATTCTCTCAGGAGAAAACTCTGGTACGCCAGCCTCATGCATCGCCCTGGCGTATTCCGCTGTCTGCAAAAGGCCTGGGACAGTTGTTGACTTAAAACTCCTGATTTCCGCCGCGTCTTGCTCTAGCCCGACATACGTGGCGAAGTCAAGTTCGTACGACTGCCACCAACCCTGCTGCTTCCCCTCGGCGGCGAGCCCGGCGATCCGCGCCCGCTCATCCGGGTCGCTGACCCCATAGAGGTCGCACAAGTCACGCACGTCCCTGGCAGTCGCACCACGGTGCCCTGTTTCCATACGGCTCACCTTGGACGGTGAGCACAGCAGTCGCTCGGCGACCTGGTCAACGGTGAATCCGCGCTCGTTGCGCAGCGCCCGGAGCAGGGTGCCAAGTTCACGCCGGCGAACCGTCGGGCTACCCGTAGAGTCGCGCGCTTCCGGCACTGAAGATCGCTTCCTTCCGCGTCAGCAGATCGGGTTTTCCGTGCGTGCACGAGAAGGCCCAGCTAGACAGGGTCTCTCGCCACATGCCGATGGCACATGAGTATGGCATTTGATATTGGCACTTGCCAACTGCACGTGCTCGATGCACCATGAAATCAGACAGTAGAGGCATCCTCAAGCGACCCGCCGACAACGGGGTCGAGCGGTGACCCAAAAGTTACCGATCCTAGATCGCTAGCCTCGGGTTCGCGCGAGCCGGCGATTGAGAAGGAGGCCATGCCATTGCTGCACGCGTATCGCGCCCGCCGCCATTGTGCGTGAGCAGACGCTTCCCCGCCCCACAGGGCAAGACGAAACGCCACGTTCCAGGTTCGCAGTCAGTCATCTACTGCGACTTCGGTCAAAAAACCAGCAAACCCTGGAAACACCGCTGGGCCGGTGCTGCCACACCGACCCAACGAAACACCACCCGTCCTCAGGAACCACCGAGAAGGGCTAGTGACGTGTTCTACGGTAGCAACCTGTACAGAAAAGACAACCCCCGTTGGGGCATTAGTAACGCAACGGAAACACCGAAGGTTCCCGACGCCGCGCTCCGGCTGCTCTCGCCGGTCAGCGGCCCGTGGGATCGCCCGGTCACGGGCCTAGGCGGCAGCGTCGTCGCCCGTGTCACCCGCTCCGTATGTGACTGCTGCGGGATCGGTGTCGCCTGGCTCATCGGCCTGCCGCGGCGCGCAGGGGCAAGGTTTCACGCGGTAAATGACGCCGAAGCCCGCTGGTGGCACTGGCAAGTTACCGAGCGATGCGGCGGGCTTGTTCGCCGGTACCGGGACGCACGGTTCGACGTACTGCGGCACAACCCCGCGATCCGCCGCGACGAGCTCGGCATTGAGCCGGCCAGCCCCGATCACGCACCGCCCGACTGCCCGTGCAACGGAGACCTCTGATGGCGGCCGGACGTCCCCGCGGGCCGAACGACCCCAGCCTGATGTCCAGCCTGGAAACGGCCGTCCGGCAGGTGCGCCGTCCCGGACCGGCCGAGCTGGCCTGGAACTGGCGCTGGGAGCTTGGCGTTCTCGCCGCCCTCGCCGCCCCTTCCGGATTCATCGCGAGCGAATTCGGCCTTCTTGGACTCGCTGTCACCGCGGGGGCCGGGCTGGCGGCCGGCGCAGCAGCGCTGCTGTGCTGGCCGCCAGCCCGCCAATGGTGCATCGCACTTCATCCTGGCCACCACGCCGACGGCCTATGGTGAGCAGGTAAGGCTCTGGCTCCGCGCGGGCCTCACCGCCGCAGACCTGCGCGCCGCCAGCGATGTGCTCGCGGCCGCCTGCTGGGCGACGGAGGTGCGCGTCATCCCCAGCGCGAGCCGCGCGCACCTGGTTACCCTCGAAATAGTAAGAATCCATCACTCCGAACGAATACGGCCTACTCCCGAAGCCTGGCCATCTCCCCGTCACGTGGCGGGCGATGGCCGTGGCGAGACCGAGGAGCCAGATACCAGGCGCTGGCCGCGGGATACGGTCCCCCCGCCCCGGCTCAGCCCTGAAGAGAGGGTTGCTGAGCATGATCGCGAAGTCGCGCACCCGTTCGGGATGTCTCCTTACTTTTCTTTACGCTCCGGCTCCGTCTGCCTGCGCCGTGCCTTCCCCCTGTGCCGCGCCTTCGCGCAGTTTGATGGAGCGGATGAGGAGCTGGGCGACGTCGATGACCTCAAGGGACTGCTTGGCCTCGCCCGTGGCCTTCTTGGCATTGACGGCGTCGCCGAGCATGACCATGCAGTAGGGGCAGGCGGTGGAGACGGTGTCGGGGTCGAGGGCGAGGGCCTCGTCGATCCGCTCTTCGTTGATGCGCTTGCCGGTTCGCTCTTCGAGCCACATGCGGGCGCCCCCGGCGCCGCAGCAGAACCCCTTGCCCTTGCAGCGGTGCATCTCCTCGGCGGTGGTGCCGGGGACGGCGTCGATGATGGCGCGCGGGGGGGTGTAGACCTTGTTGTGGCGGCCGAGGAAGCAGGGGTCGTGGTAGGTGATCTTCTCCTGCACGGGGTTGACCGGGGTGAGCTTGCCTTCTTCGACGAGGCGGGCCAGCAGCTGGGTGTGGTGGATGACCTCGTAGTTCCCGCCGAGCTGCGGGTACTCGCGGCTGATGGTGTTGAAGCAGTGCGGGCAGGAGGCGATGACCTTCTTCCCGCTCCCCTTGGCGACGCCGGCCTCGTTGAGCGTCTCGATGTTCTGCTGGGCCAGCATGGAGAACACGAACTCGTTGCCCAGGCGGCGGGCCGGGTCGCCAGTGCACGCCTCCGCCGGGCCGAGCACGGCGAACTTCACGCCCGCGACGTTCAGCAGCTCGGCGATGGCCTTGGTCGCCTTCTTCGCCCGGTCCTCAAGCGCCCCGGCGCACCCCACCCAGTACAGGTACTCCACGTCGTCGGGGATCTTCCCGTCGAGCACGGGGACCTCGAAGTCGAGCTCGGTGATCCACTCCAGGCGCTTGTCCTCGGCCATGCCCCACGGGTTGCCGCGGCGCTCCAGGTTGTTCAGCATCGTGGTCGCCTCGGTCGGGAACGCCGACTCGACCAGGACCTGATTGCGGCGCATCCCGTTGATGTGGTCGATGTGCTCGATGTCGACCGGGCACTCGTTCACGCACGCCCCGCAGTTGGTGCACGCCCAGATCACCTCGGGGTCGATCACCCCGTGCTGCTCCGGCGTTCCCACCAGGGGGCGCTCCGCCTCGGCCAGCACCGCCTCCGACAGGCCGACCCGGCCGTCCTCGTCCGCGAGCAGGTAGGGCGCCTTGGCGAACGCGTGGTCGCGCAGGTCAAGGATCAGCTGCTTCGGGGACAGCAGCTTGCCGGTCACCCACGCCGGGCACTGCGACTGGCACCGCCCGCACTCCGTGCACGTGCCCAGGTCGAGCATGCCCTTCCAGGACAGGTCCTCCACCTTCCCGATCCCGAAGACGTCGGTGTCCGGGTCGGCCTCCTCGAAATCGAGCACCTTCCCGTTGCTCCGCATCGGCTCAAGCGGCCCCAGGGCGTCGGGACGGCGGGAGAACAGCACGTTGAGGCCGGCCAGGAAGATGTGCAGGTGCTTGGAGTAGAAGACCACCACCAGGAACGCCATGATCACGAAGAGCTGCAGCAGGATGAACACGACTTCCAGGACGCTGTTGACCCCGTAGCCGAGCGGGTGCAGCGCCTTGCCCACGGCCCAGGACGCGAACGGCCAGGCCCCGTCGCCCTGGTAGGGGAACACGCCGGTGTTCTCCTGCGCTCCGCGGTAGATCAGCAGCGTGACGACGACGGCGGTGATCATGCCGAGGACGACCCAGGCGGCGCGGGTGTGCGAGCCGAAGAACCGTGAGCGGCGGCCTTCCTTATGGGGGTTGTTGCCCAGCCGGATGACGGTGAAGGTGGCCAGGCCGGCCAGTACCCCGACCGCGAACAGGTCCTCGATGAACCCGATCGCCGCCCAGTGCCCGATCCCCGGGATCGCGAAGGTCCGCTGGAACAAAGACCCGTACGCCTCGATGATCGTCAAAAGCAGCACGATGAAGCCCCAGAACGTGGCCGCGTGGGCCGCGCCTGGCACCGTCCACTTCAGCAGCTTCCGCTGCCCGATCACCTCCGTCAGCTGGGTTTCCGCCTCACGGCCAGGATGCGACCTGGCGTATTCCAGCCGTTCAGGCGCCGGCTGGCCGCTGAACGCAAGCCGCTTCAGCCACCACAACCGCCGACCCGCCACCGCGAACGCGATAACGGTCAGCCCCAGGCCAATGACCATCCGCAAGACCACGCGAAACCTCCTTGTATGCCTGGTGGCTAAGCCTAACCGCGTGGCATGTGATACCCAAGGTCCTCATCGCGCCGCGCAGATCACACTACTGATCAGTAACTTAACAGGGGCCAGGTTGCGGCCAGGCGGCAGGGCGAGCGAAAGTTTGGTCGCCGACGGGAATGATCCTCGCACCCGCAAAGTTGAGCGTAAGTGACTCAAGTCATTTGACAGCGGGGCTCGCCTCGGGCAGGCTTGAGCCCGGAAGACTCAACTTCACACACACTACAGGGACTCTCATGGCACGTGCGGTAGGTATTGACCTCGGGACGACCAACTCTGTTGTCGCCGTCCTCGAAGGCGGGGAGCCGACGGTCATCGCGAACGCGGAGGGCTCACGGACTACTCCGTCCGTCGTCGCGTTCGCCAAGAACGCTGAGGTGCTCGTCGGCGAGGTCGCGAAGCGGCAGGCCGTCACCAACGTGGACCGGACGATCCGTTCGGTCAAGCGCCACATGGGGACCGACTGGACCGTCACCATCGACGGCAAGAAGTTCAACCCGCAGCAGATCAGCGCATTCATCCTGCAGAAGCTCAAGCGGGACGCCGAGGCGTACCTGGGCGAGAAGATCACCGACGCGGTGATCACCGTCCCGGCGTACTTCAGCGACGCGCAGCGGCAGGCGACCAAGGAGGCCGGCACGATCGCGGGCCTCAACGTCCTGCGGATCATCAACGAGCCGACTTCTGCGGCTCTCGCTTACCACCTGGAGAAGGAAGGGTCGGCCAAGATCCTGGTCTTCGACCTTGGTGGCGGCACCTTCGACGTCTCGCTACTTGACGTTGGCGACGGCGTTGTCGAAGTCGAGGCGACCAGCGGCGACAACCACCTCGGTGGTGACGACTGGGACCAGCGGATCGTCGACTGGCTGGTGCAGGACTTCAAGTCCGGCTACGGCATCGACCTGGCCAAGGACAAGATGGCCCTCCAGCGGCTGCGCGAGGCGGCCGAGAAGGCCAAGATCGAGCTGTCGCAGTCGATGGAGTCGCAGATCAACCTGCCCTACATCTCGCACGGCCCGGACGGCCCCCTGCACCTGGACACCCGGCTCACCCGGGCCGAGTTCCAGCGCATGACCTCCGACCTGCTCGACCGCTGCAAGAACCCGTTCCTGCAGGTCATCAAGGACGCCAACACCAAGGTGGCCGACATCGACCACGTGGTACTCGTCGGCGGCTCCACCCGGATGCCCGCGGTCGTCGACCTGGTCAAGTCGCTGACCGGCGGCAAGGAGCCCAACAAGGGCGTCAACCCGGACGAGGTCGTTGCCGTGGGCGCCTGCCTGCAGGCCGGCGTGCTGCGGGGCGAGGTCAAGGACATCCTGCTGCTCGACGTGACCCCGCTGTCGCTGGGCATCGAGACCAAGGGCGGGATCTTCACCAAGCTCATCGAGCGCAACACCACGATCCCGACCAAGAAGTCGGAGATCTTCACCACGGCGGACGACAACCAGCCGTCGGTGCAGATCCAGGTGTACCAGGGCGAGCGCGAGATCGCGGCGTACAACAAGAAGCTGGGCATGTTCGACCTGACCGGCATCGCGCCGTCCCCGCGCGGCATCCCGCAGATCGAGGTCGCCTTCGATATCGACGCCAACGGCATCGTGAGCGTGTCCGCCAAGGACCTCGGCACGGGCAAGCAGCAGTCGGTGCAGATCACCGGCGGCTCGGCGCTCGGCAAGGACGACATCGACAAGATGGTCCGCGACGCCGAGCAGTACGCCGAGGAGGACCGCAGCCGCCGCGAGGAGGCGGAAGTCCGCAACCAGGCCGACACGCTCGTCTACTCGACGGAGAAGTTCCTCGCCGAGAACGACGAGAAGGTCCCCGCGGACGTCAAGACCGAGGTGAAGGACGCGATCGCTGACCTGAAGAAGGCCATCGAGGGCAACGACATCGAGGCCATCAAGACCGCCAGCGAGCACGCCGCCACCGTCAGCCAGAAGATGGGCAGCGCGATCTACGCTGCCGCTCAGGCCGAGCGGCAGGCCTCCGGCGAGGGCACCGCGGACGCCCGCCCGGAGACCCCCGAGGACGAGGGCGTGGTGGACGCCGAGATCGTTGATGAGGGCGAAGGCGGCGCCGCCTGATGACAGCACCTGAGGAACCCGGCACGGGGCCGATCATCCGCGATAACCGGCGGATCGACCCGGTGACCGGGCAGCCAAGAAGGGGCAGGCACGCGGCCTCCCAGCCGGCCGGCACCGGTAGTGCCGGCCGGCCGGGGGGGCCCGGCCCGGCCCGGCGCAGGGAAGACGCAAGCGTCCCCGCGGACGAGGCAAGCCAGCCCGAAGCCGCCGCTCCGGCGGCTCCCGCGGCCCCAGCGGCCCCAGCGGCCGTCCCGACCGAGGCGCCCGCCGTCAGCCGGCTCCAAAGCCAGCTAGCGGAGCGCACCGCCGACCTCCAGCGGCTCCAGGCCGAGTACGCCAACTACCGCAAGCGGGTGGACAGGGACAGGGCCACGGTGCGCGAGCACGCGGTGGCCGGCGCGCTGTCCGAACTGCTGCCGGTTCTTGACGCCATCGGCCAGGCACGCGAGCACGGTGAGCTCTCCGGCGGTTTCAAGTCGGTGGCCGACTCGCTCCAGGCGGCGGTCGGCAAGCTCGGCCTTGTCAGCTACGGGCAGCGCGGCGACGCCTTCGACCCGAAGATCCACGAGGCGCTGACGCACACGTACTCGCCCGATGTCGACGAGGACACCTGCGTGGAAATCTTCCAGCCCGGCTACAAGGTAGGCGAGCGGATTTTGCGGCCAGCCCGCGTCGCGGTCGCGGCCCCAACCACAGGGCCAGACGAAAGCGGCGACGCGTGGCCGTCCGGCGAAGAGAACAACTAAACAGCCCAGCGAGGCCAGATGAGCGCGAAGGACTACCAGAAGGACTACTACAAGGCGCTGAGTGTGCCGAAGACCGCGACGGCTGCCGAGATCAAGAAGTCCTATCGTGAACTCGCCCGGAAGTGGCACCCCGACGCGAACAAGGGGAGCGCCGATGCGGAGGAGCGCTTTAAGGAGATCACCGAAGCGTACAACGTGCTGTCCGACGAGAAGCAGCGCAAGGAGTACGACGAGGCCCGCTCGATGTTCGGCGGGTTCCGCGTGCCGACCGGCACTCGGCCTGGTCCCGGCGGCACGCCCTTTGACCTCGGCGACCTCTTTGGCAACGGCGAGGGCCTTGGTGACGTGCTCGGCGGGATCTTCCGCAACCGCCCAGGCGGCGGTGCGGCGAGCCGGGCGCGGCGCGGCACGGACGTGGAGACCGAGACCACGCTGCCCTTCGGTGACGCGATCGACGGCGCGACCGTGACGCTGCGCCTGACCGGCGAGGGACCCTGCCCGGTCTGCGGCGGCACCGGCGCGAAGTCTGGCACGGTTCCCAAGGTCTGCCCCGACTGCCACGGCACCGGTCAGCAGTCAAAGAACCTTGGCGGCTTCGGGCTCTCCGAACCCTGCAAGACCTGCCGGGGCCGGGGGCTCGTGGTGGAGGACCCGTGCCCGTCGTGCAGCGGCAGCGGGCGGGCGATGAGTTCGCGCACCATCCAGGCGCGCATCCCCGCCGGGGTGGCGGACGGACAGCGGATCCGGATTCCCGGCAAGGGCGCTCCGGGCGAGCACGGCGGCAAGGCGGGCGACTTGTACGTCCGCGTGCACGTCAAGCCGCACGGGGTGTTCGGCAGGAGCGGAGAAAACCTGACGGTGACGGTGCCGGTGACGATCACCGAGCTGGCGCTCGGCGCGGATATCAAGGTGCCGACGCACCGCGGCCCCGCGGTCACCGTGCGCGTCAAGCCAGGCTCGGCGAACGGGACAGTGATCCGCGTCCCTGGCCGGGGCATCCGCCGCAAGGACGGGACGCTCGGCGACCTGCGCGCGACCCTCGAGGTGACGGTGCCACACGACCTCAGCACCAAGGCCAAGTCGGCGCTCGAGGACCTGCGGATCGCCACCGCGGGCCCGGACCCGCGCGAGGAACTACTCCGCCGGGCACGGCAGGAGTGACGACAGATCGACCGAGATTGATGGCATAGAAGGATAGAAGGAAGGAGATGGCATGAACAGCCCTTACGAGCTGTCCGATGACATGCCCGTGTATGTCATCTCCGTGGCCGCGAGCTTGTCCGGCATGCACCCGCAGACGCTGCGCGGCTACGAAAGAGTGGGCCTGGTGACGCCACGGCGCACCACCGGCGGCGGCCGCCGCTACTCGATGCGCGACATCCTCGCCCTCAGGGAAATTCAGCGGCTGTCGCAGGACGAGGGGATCAACCTCTCCGGCATCAAGCACATCCTTGACCTGGAACGGGAGCTTGAGCAGGCCCGGCTGATGGCGGCCGAGTTGCATGCCCAGGTATCCGTGCTGCGGAACGAGCTGGAGTCCACCCGCGCGGTGGCGGCCAGGCTCGCCGAGCTGCGCAGGTCGCAAACCGTCGACCCGGCGGCCGCGCTCGTGCCTGTCCGGTCATCCACCAGGGTGACCTTCTGGCAGGCCGCGGCTAAGTCGACCGCGCCTCAGCAGCCGGCGCCTAAGCCGGGCGACCAGCGCGGCGCGGCCGACTAAAAGTTAATAACGATCCAGGGGGATCAGACGAGATGGACGACAAGCTAACCCGCAAGAGTCAGGAGGCGCTGACGGCGGCGATCCGCCAGGCAGCCTCGGACGGGAACCCCCAGGTTGAGCCCGTACACCTGCTGATGGCGCTGCTGAAGCAGGCCGAAGGCACGGCCCAGCCGCTGCTCGAGGCGGCCGGCGCGGACATGGACCGGGTGCTCATGGAGGCGACGGCGCTCCAGCGGAAGCTTCCGCAGACGCACGGTGCCACCGCCAGCGCCCCGGAGACCTCCCGCCAGCTGCTGTCGGTGATCAACACCGCGGCGAGCCTGGCCAGGGAGCTGGGCGATGAGTACATATCCACCGAGCACCTCCTGGTGGGCCTGGCGACCGGCGGCGGCCCGCTGGCCGCGGGCCTCCAGCGCGTGGGTGCCACTCCGGACGCGCTGACCACCGCCTTCACCAAGGTGCGCGGCAGCGCGCGGGTCACGAGCGAGGACCCGGAGTCTACTTACCAGGCGCTTGAGAAGTACGGCGTCGACCTCACCCAGCTGGCCAGGGACAGCAAGCTTGACCCGGTGATCGGCCGCGACTCCGAGATCCGGCGGGTCGTGCAGGTGCTGTCGCGGCGGACGAAGAACAACCCGGTGCTAATCGGCGAGCCTGGTGTCGGCAAGACGGCCGTAGTGGAGGGCCTCGCACAGCGCATCGTGGCGGGCGACGTGCCCGAGTCGCTGCGCGGCAAGCGGCTTATCGCACTTGACCTGGGCAGCATGCTGGCAGGCGCGAAGTACCGCGGCGAGTTCGAGGAGCGGCTCAAGGCCGTGCTCGACGAGATCAAGGCCAGCGACGGCCAGGTGATCACGTTCATCGATGAACTGCACACGGTCGTGGGCGCCGGCCGCGCCGATGGCGCGATGGACGCGGGCAACATGCTCAAGCCGATGCTCGCCCGCGGCGAGCTGCGCATGGTCGGTGCCACCACGCTGGACGAGTACCGCGAGCGGATCGAGAAGGACCCAGCGTTTGAGCGCCGGTTCCAGCAGGTTCTCGTCGGCGAGCCGTCCGTTGAGGACACGATCGCGATCCTGCGCGGGCTGAAGGGCCGGTACGAGGCGCATCACAAGGTGCAGATCTCCGACGCGGCCCTCGTCGCGGCGGCCTCGCTGTCCGACCGGTACATCACCGCAAGGTTCCTGCCTGACAAGGCCATCGACCTGGTCGACGAGGCCGCCTCCCGGCTGCGGATGGAGATCGACTCCTCCCCGGTAGAGATCGACGAGCTGCGCCGCACCGTGGACCGCATGAAGATGGAGGAGCTGGCGCTCTCCCGCGAGTCCGACGCCGCGAGCAAGGACCGCTTGGAGAAGCTGCGCGCCGACCTCGCGGACAGGCAGGAGCAGCTCACCGCGCTGACCGCGCGCTGGGAGCAGGAGAAGTCCGGGCTCAACCGGGTCGGCGAGCTGAAGAAGCGGCTCGACGACCTGAAGGGCCAGGCGGAGCGCGCCCAGCGGGACGGGGACTACGAGACGGCATCGAGGCTGCTCTACGGTGAGATCCCCACGCTGGACGCGGAGATCGACGAGGCGGCCGCGAGCGACCGCGCCGGCGAAGCCTCCAGGGAAAGCGCGGTGCCCACTGCCGTGCCCATGGTGAAGGAAGAGGTCGGACCCGACGACGTGGCCGACGTCGTGTCGGCGTGGACCGGCATCCCCGCCGGGCGGCTGCTCGAGGGCGAGACCGGCAAGCTGCTGCGCATGGAAGACGAGCTCGGCTCCCGGGTGATAGGCCAGGCGAACGCCGTTCAGGCGGTGTCCGACGCGGTGCGCCGGGCACGGGCCGGGGTGTCCGACCCTGACCGCCCGACAGGTTCCTTCCTGTTCCTCGGGCCGACGGGCGTCGGCAAGACGGAGCTCGCGAAGGCGCTCGCCGAGTTCCTCTTCGACGACGAGCGCGCGATAATCCGCATCGACATGAGTGAGTACGGCGAGAAGCACTCGGTCGCGCGGCTGGTCGGCGCGCCGCCCGGCTACATCGGCTACGAGGAGGGCGGGCAGCTCACCGAGGCGGTGCGGCGGCGGCCCTACTGCGTCGTGCTGCTCGACGAGGTGGAGAAGGCGCACCCCGAGGTCTTCGACGTGCTGCTCCAGGTCCTCGACGACGGACGGCTCACCGACGGCCAGGGCCGGACCGTGGACTTCCGTAACACGATCCTCATTCTCACGTCGAACCTGGGCTCGTCCTTCATCGCCGACCCCGCGCTCGACGACCGGGCAAAGCGTGATGCGGTGATGACCGCGGTCCGTACCGCGTTCAAGCCGGAGTTCCTGAACCGGCTCGACGACGTGATCATCTTCGACTCGCTGTCGACGGCGGAGCTGACCAGGATCGTGGACATCCAGGTGACGCGGCTTGGCAAGCGGCTGTCCGCGCGGCGGCTCACGCTGTCGGTCACGCAGGCCGCCAAGGACTGGCTGGCCCTCACCGGATTCGACCCGGTGTACGGTGCACGGCCGCTGCGGCGGCTCATCCAGTCGGCGATCGGCGACAAGCTGGCCAAGGCGCTGCTGACGGGTGCCATCACGGACGGCGACGAGGTGCTGGTGGACCTGGACACGAACGCCGACGCGCTGACCGTCAAGGCGACGGCCAAGGTCGGCTAGCGGGGCGGTCCCGGGGGGACGCCCCCCGATGTCGGCTACGCCGACGAAGGGCCAGGCCGGAAGTTGTTTACGTGCCCCGCTCAGCCCCGCGGGTGGGTCGCGTCGAGCATGTGGTCGTAGTCGTCCTCTTTAAGGCCGAGGTCCACGCGAATCCGGTACCGGAGCCGGAGCAGCAGTTGCAGCTCGGCGTCATCGCTAAGCTGGATGCACCGCTCAACGCCGACCGTCGCCCAGTCAAGCGCGCCCGGCAGGTCACCCTGCTCGGTAAACAGCTCGGCGAGCAGGTCGCAGGTGCGCGGCGTTACGGCGTCGCGGTCTGCGGTCAGCGCCGCGAGTAGCCTTTCCGCCTCGGGTTCGCGGCTAAGGTCGAGCAGTGCCCGGACCAGGTGAACCCGGGGGTCAGCGAAGGTGACACCGCCGTCCTCGATCGCGGCGGAGAACTCATCCGCCGCGCGTTGCGAGTCGTCGGCACTCATCCACTGTTCGCCGGCCCGCAGGTGAAACTCGGCACGCAAGCCAGGCTCGGCCTGCTGTGCCAACTCGCTCATGCGAGCAGCGGCCTGCACATGGTCGCCAGTGCGTGCCGCCTGGAACTCGATCTCGTCGAAGTCTTCGACGTTCGCCACTCTTCCCACGGTACCCCAGCGGCCCTTCTCAGTTCCTACAGATTTGGCGGCCGCAGCGGGACTGCGGCTCGCCCTTGCGAGACTTTCTCCCCAACATCGCGTCCAGATCACGCTGAGATCGCCGGTTAGCGACGAGCCCGCTCAAGCGCGTCCCAGAAACCGCGACGCAGGGCATGCCGGACCTCATCGTGCAGCAAGAAGTCGATCGGCAGCGCCGACCCCTGAAGGAGCCGCGCCTCAAGGTCCGAGGGCATCCGAGGCTTCCTTGCCAGCACGGCCTCAAGCCACAGCGCCGGAGCATCGCGCGCCACCGATTCGCCGAACGCTTGACCCTCTTCGTGCGCTGACTGCACCGCTTCCGCCAGCGAGACACTGGGTGGGCCGCCCGAGTAGCCCCCTTGACCGGCGAGGCCGATCGGACCAGAAAGCCCGCCGAGATCCTGCGGAACCCCTGGAACCTGCTGTCCCCCGGGGCCTGGCGGAACGGGCGGAGCCGGAGGCGCCTGCGGGGCCTGTTGAGGCGGCGGCACTTGCGGTCCAGGCCCGCCTGGCGCGCCAGGACCCTGGATCACATGGCGCGGTCCGCCAAGGGAAGCGCCGCGAGCACCCGGGTAGTCCATGGGCGCCACCGGGGCGACGGGCACGACCGGCTGGCCGCCCGTCGGCTGGCCTCCTGGCTGCTGACCACCCGGCTGCTGACCGAGGCCGGTTTCCGCCGGGGCGGGTGGCAGGCCAAGCTGCGGCTGGCCCGGATTCGGCCCGCCTGGCCCCATGCCACGGCTGGGCAGCCGCCGGAGCTGGCCAGCGCCGTTGCCTGGGAGCGGGATGGGCACCGGCTGGAGCCGGTCGCCGGCGTCCCCCGAGGACGCCTCACGGAGCATGCTCTCGCGCTGGTACGGATCCCGGACGGCACCGGGGTTGTACGCGGCAAGGTCACCCGTCAAGTGCGGGCGGCCCGCCGAGCGGTCCCGGTCCCGGTCGCGGTCACGCTCACCGGGCAGATCGTCGGTTGGCACCGGAAGGGCGACCGGCGCGGCGTAGATGTCCTCACGCGGCGGCACCGGGGCCGGCACCGGAGCCGGAATGGGCGCGGGCGCCGCGTAGTCGGGAATGGGTCCGTAGTCCACCGTCGGGCCGTAATCCAAGGCAGAGCCGTAATCGACGGCGGCTGCCTGCTCGACAGAAGGAGTGTGGTCGGCGGCGGTGGCGTAGTCCAAGGCGCCGTCCACGTGCTCGGGCTGCCCGGGATCTCCCTGCGCGGCATCCATCGCGACCGGCTGTGGCGCCTGCCGTGCCGCCTGATCCGCCGCCGCTGGCGCGACCGGGGGAGCCAGCGGGCTCGACGGAACCGGCGGCCGCTGTTCGGCCCCCGGCCTGCCGAGCGACTGCGCGTAAGCGACGGAGCGTCCCGACGCCGACGCGGCGCCGTTTCGGTTGACGCCGTTCCCGTTGACGCTCCCGTTCATGGCCGGGCGCCGCGCGGGCGATCCGTTATCGGATTCGTCCGTGCGCGGCGGCTCGGCCCCGGAGATCAGCTCGACGTAGGGCCGCAGGTGCGCGGCGCTGATCTCCACGATGTCATCGCACTCTTGCCGGAGCGTGCGGGAAATATTCCAGTTGCCGTCGGTGGCGATGTGCAGCAGCGAGACCCGCATGCCCATGTCCTGAACGTCGGAGATCACCTGTGCGAGGTCTTCTTCCGCGCTGACCACCATCACGTCGCTGACGGCCTTGTTCCGTGCGAGGGACGAGAGGTCCCGGTGGATCTCGCCCTCGACGCCCTCCCTGCGACCCGGCCGCATCTTGGCCACCCGGAGCTTGACGCCGGGCAGGTCGGCGAGAGTGTCATGGTCGGCGGACCGCCGGCCCTCGACGGTCGCCTCGTACCAGTAGCAGCGCAGCAGGGGGAGCCTGGTGCGCTCCATGGCCAGGTTGCCGAACAGTTGCAGCAGGCCCGCGTAATCCCAGGACACCGACTCACGGCGGCGCGTACCGTGCACCGCCATGGCACCGTCCGTCAGCACATAGCCCGCGTCCACGAACAGCGCACAGCGATCCACGCGACACCGCCTTTCCCCTCAGTTCGACAACATGCCAGCTCTCCGCCCCCCACTAGGTTAATGAAGCGGGCCGTCCGGCATGGCCGTTCCGCGCGAAGTCACAGACCCTCGTATGCTCTTGAGCCGTGAATGACCGTGAGGAACTGCTGGCAGGGATCAGGGCCAAGGGCATCGTGCACGGCGACTTCGAACTGTCGTCCGGTGCCCATGCGACCAGCTACGTGGACCTGCGCCGGGTGACGCTCGACGGCCGGCTGGCGCCGCTGGTCGGGCGGGTACTGCTCAACGCCACCGCGGAGCTGGCCTACGACGCGGTCGGCGGCCTGACGCTCGGCGCGGACCCGGTGGCCACCGCGATGATGCACGCCGCGGCCAACCGGGGCACCCCGATCGACGCGTTCGTGGTGCGGAAGGCCGAGAAGGCGCATGGCTTGCAGCGGCGGATCGAGGGACCCGACGTGACGGGCCGCCGGGTGCTCGCGCTTGAGGACACCTCGACGACCGGCAACTCGGTGCTCACCGCCGTGGACGCGCTGGAAGCGGCAGGCGCCGAGGTCATCGGCGTGGCGGTCATCGTCGACCGGGGTGCCAGGCAGAAGGTCCTCGAGCGCGGCCTGCCCTACATCGCGGTGTACGAACTAGACGAGCTCGGCGGGTAGCAGGCCCTAGCGGCGGACGCGGTCGGCCGGGTTCTCGTTGGGGCGTGACGCGCCCGCGGCGCCTTCCCTGCGGAACTCACGCAGCCGGTAGATCACAAAGCCGATGATCGCCACGACGACGACCGCCGCCAGGATGTAACTGGCCACCGACAGGCTGTGGTTGATCTTGCTCCACTCGCCGCCGAGGCTGTAGCCGATGCTGGACAGGGTCACCACGTAGATAAAGGTTCCGATCAGGCTGAGCACGCCGAACCGGACCGGCGGGATGTCCACGAACCCGGCCACGATCGACGCGAACGCCCGGACGACGGGCAGCATGCGCGCCACCGGCAGCGCCCACGCGCCGCGCCCGACGAGGAACCGCTCGGCCCGCGCCACGTCCCCCTCGGTGACCAGGATGTACCGGCCCAACCGGTGCACCAGCGGCTTACCGCCCACTCGGCCCACGTAGTACGAGACGTAAGAGCCGACCATCTCGGCGAGCGTGCCAACGACGATGACCAGGAGGAGCGACGGATGCTGGTTGGTGCCAGTGACCCCGCCGGAGGCGATCGCGCCGCCGAGCAGGAACGTCAGCTCCGAGGAGATCGGTATGCACATCGCTTCGAGCACGCCGAAGAGAATGATCGCGTAGATAGCGTGCGACACGAGGAAGCTCTGCATGGGCTCCTTTGTACCTCATGGCCAGGGTGACGGCATGCTCGTTGAGGTACGGGGCCAGCTCTGAGAATCCGCTGAGTTGCAGCAAACCGGAAGAAAACCGCACGGCCTGAGCCGGTCTAGAGCACGGCAGGCCCGGCCGTTACAGTGACAGCAGACCGAGTGATACAGGAGTCATTGCCATGCCGATCGCGACCCCAGAGATCTACGCGCAGATGCTCGACCGGGCCAAGCAGCAGGGCTTTGCTTACCCGGCAATTAACGTGACCTCGAGCCAGACGCTGAACGCGGCGCTGAAGGGCTTCGCCGACGCCGAGAGCGACGGCATCGTCCAGATCTCCACCGGCGGCGCCGAGTACCTGTCCGGCCAGCCGGTCAAGGACATGGTCACGGGCGCGAGCGCGCTCGCCGAGTTCGCCCACGTGGTCGCCGCCAGGTACCCGATCAACGTGGCCCTGCATACCGACCACTGCCCGAAGGACAAGCTCGACGGCTACATGCGCCCCCTGATCGCGATCTCCGCCGAGCGGGTCAAGGCCGGCCGGGAGCCGCTCTTCCAGTCGCACATGTGGGACGGCTCAGCGGTACCGCTCCCCGAGAACCTTGAGATCGCCAAGGACCTGCTCGCCAAGTGCGCCGCGGCCAAGATCATCATGGAGCTTGAGATCGGCGTCGTCGGCGGCGAAGAGGACGGTGTCGTCGGCGAGATCAACGAGAAGCTGTACTCCACCCCGGAGGACGCGCTCGCGACGGCGGAGGCCCTGGGCATCGGCGAGCACGGCCGGTACATCCTGGCCGCGACCTTCGGCAACGTGCACGGCGTCTACAAGCCGGGTCACGTGAAGCTCCGCCCGAGCGTGCTCAAGGAGATCCAGGACACGGTCGGCGCCAAGTACGGCACGGACAAGCCGTTCGACCTGGTCTTCCACGGCGGCTCCGGCTCAGCGGAGAGCGAGATCCACGAGGCGCTCTCCTACGGCGTCGTAAAGATGAACGTCGACACCGACGCGCAGTACGCGTTCACCCGCCCGATCGCCGGCCACATGTTCAGCAACTACGACGGCGTGCTCAAGGTGGACGGCAACGTCGGCAACAAGAAGGCATACGACCCGCGCACCTACGGCAAGTCCGCCGAGGTCGGCATGGCCGCCCGGGTGACCCAGGCCTGCTCGGACCTGCTCTCCGCCGGCACCAAGCTGTCTTAGCTGCTGGCCTCGCTTCGCATCGACTCAAGTCAAAGGCTTCAAGATCAAAGTCAAAGGCCAAAGATCAAGGTCAAGAGCGGGCGACAGGCTTGGGTCGCCGGGGGATTGCCCGTGACGCTCCTTCGGAAGGTCACGGGCCAATCCCCCGGACGCCCCCGCCTCTCTCTGGTTCGTGGCCGAAGTCAAGATCAAAGGCCAGGTCAAACGCAGGGTTAGCCCGAACGGGTTCGTGTTTCACGCTGCCGCGTCCCATGACACTGGCCGCCGGTCAGCGGTTAACGCCTTGAGATTGCTTGGGAGGTGCTGCCGCTGCGCCAGGAGGACATTGCGCTGGTTGGTGCTGCCGCCGACGCCGGGCGTGGTGTCTCTTCGTCCGGCACTACGGATTACTCCCGCCGACGCGGCCTGGCAGCAGATGTGGGATACAAAGGGCCCCCCGGGGGGCCCTTTGTATCCCAC
>JAWWPV010000925.1:0-6131 GCA_033854775.1 Trebonia sp. | reverse complement strand
AGCTCACCGAGCGCGTCACGGGCGGGATCCTGTGGGCGAACCTGGCCTTGCTGTTCTCCTTGTCGCTGTTCCCGTTCACGACCCAGTGGGTAGACGCGACCCACTTCGCGCGTACTCCCGTCGTGGTCTACGGCGTAAGCCTCCTGATGGCGGGGGTCGCCTACTACGCCCTGCAGTGGGTGATCATCCGCTCCCAGGGCCACGACTCGCCGCTGCGCAAGGCGATCGGCAGTGACTTCAAGGGCAAGATGTCGCCCGTCGGCTACTGCGCCGGCTGCGTCGCGGCCCTGCTCGGCGGCGCCGGCACCGGCCCGGATCGGCCGGGCATCTGGGTCGCGGCCATCTGCTACGTCGCCGTGGCCACCATGTGGATCATCCCCGACCGCCGTATCGAGCGCCGCATAGAGACGGTGATTGTCACCGATCCCGAGGCCGACCCCAACCGAGAAAGATAACAGCAAGAGGCGCTTGGCGATCTTCATGCCGGGATGGCCGGTGCCTAGCGGCATGTCGCCTCAGGACACGATCGCGGTGGGCATACTTGGCGGATGGGAAATCCTGCGCGACGGCACGGGATGAGGTTCTCTCCGCCGGCCGTGACGGCGGCCTGCGTCGCCGCCATGGCCGCGCTAGCCGGCTGCGCCCACGGGAGCACGACGAGCACCGCCGCCACGCAGGCCCCGACGCGAGCCTCAGCCCCGGCCGGCACCTCCCCAGCCACTACAGGACAAGCGGCCGCCTCATGCAACGCCGACTACTGCCACCCGGTGAGCTGGGACACGGCGCGGGCGGCCACGCCGCTGCCGCAGATCCCGCCGTTCGTCGAGCCGCTCAACGTGGTCATCAGCGCCAGGTCGACCGTGTCACTCCCCGACCTCCAGCAGGCCCTCGGCCAGTGGAAGACGGTCTCCACGGCCACGGCGGTCAACATCACCGGCATCCACCTCAAGTGCATCTCCTCGGAGATGGCCGACGTGGCGGGCGGCGGCTACGTCCCGCAGCACGTGGCGTGGCGGCTTGGCGGCTGCGTGCAGGGCAACGAACTATCGCTCACGGGCAACGAGGACCATGTGCGGATCTGGAACCAGCCGGTGCCCGGGAGCGAGTACGGCGCCTGGTTCATCGCGGCCAGCTACGAGACCATGTGCCTGGTAAAGAACGGCGTGCTGCGGACGGCTAGCACGGACAAGCTCTACGCGGCGCTGCACCCGGGTGCCGCCTACCATTGCGTCGACGGCGGGCCAGGCAGCTTCCACACAGCGCATCCAGACGGCTACAACGACGCCGCGGCCGACTTCGCCGCCGCGGTCGTCGCGGCGGCCAGGAGCCGCGGCTGGCACGTGAGCGAGCGAACGGTCTCCGTACCGCGCGCCGCGAGCACAGGGGAGGGCGGCGTCCCCTTCGGCCCGGCCGCGTACCTCCTCACGGTGACCGGATGACCGAGATCGCGATCATCGGCGGGGGGATCGGCGGCCTGGCCGCCGCGGCCTTCCTGCGCCGCGCTGGCCTGCCCGCCACGGTGTACGAGCAGGCGTCGCAGCTCGGGGAGGTCGGCGCCGGCGTGGTCGTCGCGCCGAACGCCGCCCGCCTGCTGCGCGCCCTCGGCGTCCTCGGCGTGTTCGAGGAGCGCGCCGTCCGGCTGGAGACCGGCTGGGAGTTCCGCCGCTGGCAGGACGGCAGCGTGCTGTCCTCGGAGGACCTCGCGACGAAGTGCGAGGAACTTTACGGCGAGCGCACCTACACCGCGCACCGGGCCGACCTGCTCGACGTGATCGCGCGCGCTGTCCCCGACGGTGACGTGCGGCTGGGCAAGCGCTGCGTTGCGGTCGGCCTGAGCGGCCCGCGCCGCACGCTACGCTTCGCGGACGGCGAGACGGCCGAGGCCGACGTCGTGATCGGCGCGGACGGCATTCACTCGCTGGTCCGCGCCGCGCTCACCGCGCCGGCGTCCCCGGCGTACTCGGGCCTGTGCGCCTTCCGCGCGCTGGTCCGCGCCGAAGACGCCCCCGCGTTCGCCCGCCGCCCCGCCCAGGCCCTGTGGGTGGGCCCGGGCCACCACCTCGTCCATTACCCCGTCTCCGCGGGCAAGTTCGTCAACCTCGTCGCCTTTGCCCCGGCCGGCGACTACACGACCGAGTCGTGGACCGCGACCGCGACTGTTGCGGAACTCCTCGCCGAGTTCGCGGGCTGGGATGAGCGGCTCATCAGCCTCATCCGCGCGGCGGGGACACCGGGGCGCTGGGCGCTGCTCGACCGCGCGCCGCTCACGTGGTGGACCAGGGGCACGGCGACCCTGCTCGGCGACGCCGCGCACCCGATGTTCCCGTTCTTCGGCCAGGGTGCCGCCCAGGCGATCGAGGACGGGGCTACCCTCGCCCGCTGCCTGGCCGCGAACCCGGCCGACCCTGCCGCCGCGCTGCGCCGTTACGAGGAGCTGCGCATCCCGCGCACGACCCGGCTCCAGGAAGTCAGCCACGCCCGCGCGCACGTCAACCACCTGCCCGACGGCCCCGAGCAGCGGGCCCGCGACGCCTCGTTCCAAGACACCGACCCCCTGGTGGCGAGCGCCTGGATCTACGCCCACGACCCGGAGAGCGAGCCGATGAGTGCCTGAGCGGGGCACGGCACCCGGTGGATGTGGAACTACAGCGACGTGATCCACTCGTCGGTGGTCGTGACGAGGGCCTGGCGCGGGAAGACCTTCTCGGTCAGCACGCGGTGCACCTCCTCGTCCGTGTCGGCGCAGGCGTCCGCGAGCACCGTGAGCCGGTAGTCGAGGTCGGCCGCCTGGCGGAGCGTCGACAGCACGACGCCGCTGGTGGATATGCCCGCCAGGATCAGCGTGTCGGCCCCGGCGGCGCGCAGCAGCACGTCGAGGTCGGACCCGCTGAACGCGCTGACCCGCCGCTTGACGATGACCGGCTCGCCGTCAAGCGGCGCAAGCGAGGCGTGCACCTGGGTGACCGGGTGGTCGTGCGTGTACGCGTCGCCGGCCTGCGCCGTGATGGCGGAGAACGTCGCGTTGGACTCGGCGACCTCAGGGTAGCCGGGCCGGAAGGCCACGCGCACGAACATCACCGGGATGCCGGCCGTCCTGGCGGCCTTGGCCGCGCGGTCCGCGGCGTCGACCACGGACGGCAAGCCGAGTCGCTCCACGATGCCGTGCTGGAAGTCCATCAGGAGCAGGACGGAACGGGAACCGGGCGAACCGGACATGGGCATGCCTCCAGGAGCAGCGGACTTATGTTCAGGTCGAACTTATCAGATAAGCCTGATGAATTTGCCCGGACCTCGGCCCGCCTCCCCGGGTGAGCTCAGGCGTCCAGCACCCCCGGCACCACCGGCGGCAGGCTCGACCACGGGAAGTTGATCCACCGGTCCGTGCGCTTCCACACGTAGTCGCACTTCACCAGCGACGCCGGCTTCTCGTACACCACGGCGGAGCGTACCTCGGCGACATGCCCCGCGATGAACCCGCGCACCAGCTCAAGGGTCTTGCCGGAGTCGGCCACGTCGTCGGCGACCAGCACCTTCTTCTCGGAGAACTCGACCGCGGACGGGACAGGCGGGAGCATCACCGGCATGTCGAGCGTCGCCCCCACCCCGTTGTAGAACTCGACGTTCATCAGGTGCAGGTTCTTCACAGAAAGGGCGTAGCCGAGCGCCCCGGCGACGAAGAGCCCGCCGCGGGCGATCGCCAGGATCAGGTCAGGCCGGAACCCGTCATCGGCGATCACCCGCGCGAGCTCCTGCGAAGCGTCGCCGAAGGTCTCCCAGGTCAGCGTCTCCCGCTCATCGTCCATGGCCCGCGACCCTACCGGTCACTGGGTGAGCGCCGAGGGCGAGGTCGCGTCGTAGTCCGCCAGCCATGCCGCGCCGCGTCCGTCCGTGTCGCGCCTGTTCAGCCGCCGCCGCACCGCGATCGCGGCATCGCGCCGCATCGCGGCCCAGCGCGGCAGGTGGTTGGACACCCCGCGGGCCCGGGCGGTCAGCACCACCTGGGACGCCCGGGGCCGCCGGGTCCGCTCGTAGGACGCCAGGGCCGCGACGGGGTCGGCGGGCGACCCGGACAGGGCGTTGGCGAGCACGGCCCCGTCCTCGAGTGCCTGGCAGGCCCCTTGCCCCAGGTAGGGCAGCATCGGGTGGGCCGCGTCGCCGAGCAGCGTCACGCGGCCAGAGGTCCAGGCGGGGATGGGGTCCCGGTCGTACAGCGCCCACTTGTACCAGGTGTCCCCGGCCTCGAACAGCCGCAGCAGCGACTGGTGCCAGCCCGCGTACCGCTCGAGGACCTCGCCGCGCTCGCACTCCGTCACCCACGACTCATGCCGGTAGGAGTCGTCGTCGTAGTGGCAGACCACGTTGATCAGCTCCTCGCCGCGCAGCGGGTAGAGCACGATCGTGCCGTGCGGCCCGAGCCACTGCCCGTTGTCGGCCGCCACGTCCGACAGCGCGCCCCCGCGCACGGCCGCCGTGGGGATGACCGACCGGTAGCAGATCTTCCCGGTGAACTGGGGCGCGTCCGGACCGAACAGCGCCGTCCGCACGGCGGAGTGGATCCCGTCCGCCCCGATGATCACGTCCGCCTCGGCGGTGGTCCCGTCCGCGAACCGCGCGGTCGCCGATGACTCGCCGGACTCCACGGAGACGCACCGCTTGCCGAGCGACGCGATCCCCGCGGGCAGCGCCGCGGCGAGCACGTCGAGCAGGTCGGCCCGGTGCACGGTCGCGGGCTCGATGCCCTGCAGTTCCACCTGCCGCGCCCGGCTCGTCCTGGAGATGATCCGCCCGGTGATCCCGTCCCTGGTGACCGCGTAGTCGGTCTTGCCCGCGACCTTGCGCACGGCCTCCTCGACGCCGATGAACCGCAGCACGCGCATCGCGTTAGCGTGCAGCGCGACCCCGGCGCCGATCTCCTTCAGCTCTCCGGCCGCCTCGTAGACGGAAACCTCAGCGCCTGCCCGCAGCAGCGCGCTGGCCGCCGTGAGTCCCCCGATACCGCCCCCGATAATCGCAACACGTGTCATGCGCCCATCTTCCAACAGCCTCGCCCGCCCCTCAATGCGTCTGACTACGGAATCCCATGCCAAAGATTGTCGTATAGCAGAATCATCCCGAACGAGGGCGTGCCTTCGCCTTGCGTTCCCCGCTCGTCTCCCCGCGTGGTGACACTCGGCTCCCCTGGTAGAGCTCGGTGAGCAGGGCGACGGCGGCAAACGTCGCGGGATGCGGGTCGGGCCGGCGCCAGATGAGGTGGACGGCGATCGGCGGCGCGTCGCGCAGCGGCCGGAAGACCACGCCGTCGCGCCGGTACTGGCTGGTGGTGCCCTCCGGCGTGATGCCGACTCCGCCGCCCGCCGCGATGATCGCGAGCCAGTCGTCGATGTCCCGGGTGTCGCGGAGCTCTGGCCGGGCGCCTGCCTGCCACAGGTCGGGGGTCGTCGTCCCGGTGCGCCGGTCGATCACTACGGTGCGCCTGGCCACCTCGGCCAGCCCGACGGACCGGCGCCGTGCCCACGGGTCGTCGGCCGCGACGGCGAGGTAGCGGCGCTCCCAGCCGACGACCGCCCCGTCGAACCGGTCGCCGGCGGCCCCGGCGCGCAGCACCGCGGCATCGCACAGTCCCTCGGCGAGGCCGCCGGTGGGGGAGTTGACGCGGATCAGCTGCAGTTCGGTCTCCGGATGGCCGGCGGCCCAGCGGCGCTGGAACTCCCTGGTGTAGCGGCCCATCGCCGACCAGGCATGCCCGATGCGCAGCGCGGTGTGCCCGGTGGTCGCCTCGCTGACCAGGTTCGCCGTGGCGGCGAGGATCTGCCTGGCCTGCGCGAGCACGTGCACGCCTGCCGTGGTTGGCGTGACGGACCTGCTTGTCCGGTGCAGCAGGCGGGCGCCGAGCAGCTTTTCCAGTGCGAGCAGGTTCCTTGACACCGCGGCCTGCGAAATGCCGAGTTCGATTCCCGCGTCGGTGAACGTCCCGGTGTCCGCGATCGCGACTAGGCAGCGCAGGTGCCGCAGCTCAAGATCCATGCGTTTAGCGTATAGCTGGTGCCATCCATGCATTTTGCGTATGAATGCTCCGTGGCGCAGCCTGCTGCCATGACGCTTTCCTCGCGGGTTTCCCCGCTCTCCGGCCG
>JAWWPV010000924.1:0-4140 GCA_033854775.1 Trebonia sp. | reverse complement strand
CATCCAGGCCGTACTGGTTGACTCCTACCAGGCGTGGGAGGCTGGCGACGCCGACGGCATGGTCGCCAACTACACCGCGGACGCGACCGCCATCATGACCGGCTCGCTCCGCGACAGCCGTGACGTGATCCGCGAGAACATGGCCCTGGCCTTCGAGGGGCCACTCAAGGGCAGCTCGACCTACAACAAGCAGCTCAGCCTCCGCTTCGTCGGCAGGGACGCCGCGATCGTCAACAGCGAATCCGGCATCCTGTTCGCCGGCGAGACCGAGGTTCCGGACACGGGCAAGGTGAACGTGACCTGGGTTTTCGAGAAGCGGGACGGCCAGTGGCTGGTCGCCGCCTATCACAACAGCCCGGTGCTGGCGCCCGGGCAGTGAACCGGACCGCGTGAAGCCCCGGTGCCGGGGCTTCACGCGGGCACCATCGTCACGTACCCGCCGCGCTCGACGCTGACGCGGGTGTTCAGAACGCCAGGGGGAACCGGTCAAGGACCGTGGCCGCCGTCTCGTCGGGCGGGGCGGCCCAGATGTCCTCGTTGAAGATCTCCACCTCGATGTACCCGGTGTAGCCCGCCGCGGCCACGGCCGCGCTGAGGGGCGGGAAGTCAATGTGGCCGTCGCCGACGTGGCCCCGGCCGAGGAGGGCGTCGGCGGGGAGCGGCAGGAGCCAGTCGCAGACCTGGTAGGCGACGATCCGCTCCCCCGCTCGCGCGATGTCGGAGAGCAGCGCCGCGTCCCACCAGACGTGGTAGGAGTCCACGACGACGCCGACGGCGTCGGCCGGGAACTGCACCGCCAGGTCCAGCGCCTCTCCAAGGCGGGTGATCACGCACCGGTCGGCGGCGAACATCGGGTGCAGCGCCTCGATGCCGAGCCGCACGCCGTGCGCCTGGGCGACGGGGACGAGCTCGCCGATCGCGTCGGCGATCATGCGCCTGGCGAGGCCAATGTCGCGGCTGCCAGCGGCCAGGCCGCCGGAGACGAGCGCGAGCGTGTCGGTGCCGAGCGCGGCCGCCTCAGCGATCGCCGCCTTGTTGTCCGCGATGGCCGCTCGCCGCGCGGCGGGTTCTGCGTGGGTGAAGAACCCGCCGCGGCACAGGCTGGAGACGCGCAGCCCCGCCGCCCGCACGGTCGCGGCGGCGGCCTCAAGCCCGAGCTCCGCGACGGGTTCCCGCCAGAGGCCGATCGCCTGGATGCCGTGCCTGACGCACAGGTCGACGGCCTCGGGCACGCCCAGCTTCTTGACGGTGGCCTGATTGAGTGACAGCCGGTCAAGCACCGTCATGCGTGCTCCAAGAAAGCGGTCATCCGGCCGACCGCCAGGTCGGGGTCGGTGAGGGCCCCGGCGGTCGCCGCCAGTTCGAAGACCTTGACCAGGTGACCGGCCGGCCGGCCGCGCTCCTGGCCGTCGAGCATCAGAAAACGCGGCTGGAGGCCGTTCAGCCAGGCCAGGAAGGCCACGCCGGTCTTGTAGTGGTACGTCGGCTCCTCGAAGATCAGGCGGCTGAGCGGGACCGTCGGCCCGATCGCGGCCTCGTAGCCGGCGAGGTCGCCCTCGTCGAGGGCGTGCAGCGCGGCGGCGGCCGGGGCGGTGACCGCGGCGAACGCGCCGAGCAGCGCGTCGCTGTGACCGTGCTCGTCGCCCCTGATGAGGTCGGCGTAGCCGAAGTCGTCGCCGGTGTAGAGCCGGATCCCGGCCGGGAGCCTGCGGCGGAGCGCGACCTCTTTCGACGCGTCGAGCACCGACAGCTTGATGCCGTCGACCTTGTCCCCTGCCTGGTCGATCAGCTCAAGTACGGTCGCCGCGGCGGACTCGAAGTCGCCGCCGCCCCAGTAGCCGCGCAGCGCCGGGTCGAACGCTTCTCCGAGCCAGTGCAGGATGACCGGCTCGCTAACCTGCTTCAGCAGCGTCCCGTAGACCTCCAGGTAGTCCTTCGGGCCGTGGGCGGCAGCGGCGAGGGCACGGCTCGCCATCAGGATCACCCCGGCGCCTGCCGACTGAACGAACTCGAGTTGCGCCGTGTAGGCGTCGATGATCGCCGCGGATGAGTGCCGGCCGTCCGCGGCGAGGTGGTCGGTACCAGCCCCGCAGGCGAGGTCCGCGTAGCGGCCCGCGGCGCGGCGGGCGGCCGCGCGCTCCGCCGAGCTGGAGATCAGCTCCCGCGCCAGCGACCAGGACAGGCCCATGCCGCGCTGCGCGGTGTCCATCGCCTCCGCGACCGCGAAGCCGTGCGCCCACAGGTGCTCGCGGAAGCCGAGGGTGGCCTCCCAGTCGATAAGGTTCCCGCCGTCGGCCGATGCGACATGGGCGGCGGCGTACACACGGCGCGACACGGGCGGCGGATAGCCGGGCGCCCAGCCGGGCGGGGTGATATCGAGGGGCTGCGCCCGGCCGGGCAGCGTGATGCGGGCGGCCATGTCAGTCCCCCGGCACTGTGTTCTCTGGCCCTGGGATCTCGACGCGGCGTCCCTCGTCTGAGGAGCGCATCGCCAGCTCGGCCAGCTGGACGCCCCTGGCGCCGGCGAACAGGTCCCACGCGAACGGCTTGCCGTGCGCGGCATCTCGCAGGAACAGCTCCCACTGCGTCTTGAACCCGTTGCCCATGTCCATGTTGTCCGGCACGTCGGTCCACATCGCCGGGTAGTTAAGCGGGTCGGGGACGTCGGGATTCCATACCGGCATCGGGGTGGACACCTTGTGCTGGACGGCGCAGTTCCGCAGTCCAGCCACCGCGCTGCCGTGCGTGCCGTCCACCTGGAGTTCGAGCAGCTCGCGACGGTTGACCCGGACCGCCCAGGAGGAGTTCACCGACGCGAGGGCGCCGCCGGCGAACTCGAGTACCGCGTAGGCGGCGTCGTCCGCGGTGACGTCATAAGGATCGCCCGCCTCGTCCCAGCGCCTGGGCAGGTGGGTCGCCCCGCGCGCGTAGACCGCGGCAATGGGGCCGAACAGGTCCTCAAGCAGGTAGTGCCAGTGCGGGAACATGTCGAGCACGATGCCGCCGCCGTCTTCCTCGCGGTAGTTCCATGAGGGGCGCTGCGCCGGGAACCCGTCCCCCTCGAAGACCCAGTAGCCGAATTCGAGGCGGACAGAAAGCACCCGGCCGAAGAAGCCCTCGCGGACCAGCCTGCGCAGCTTGATCACGCCGGGCAGGAACAGCTTGTCCTGCACGACGCCATGCGTGATGCCCGCCGTCCGCGCCGCCTCGGCCAGGGCGAAGGCCGCGGCGGCGGAGGCGGCCAGTGGCTTTTCCGTGTAGACGTGCTTGCCGGCCGCGATGGCGCGGGCCAGCGCGTCCTCGCGGGCGCTGGTGACCTGGGTGTCGAAGTAGACGTCGACGTCCGGGTCGCCGAGCACCTCGTCCAGGCTGGTCGTCCACCGGGACAGGCCGTGCCGCTCGGCGATGGCGCGCAGCCGCGCCTCGCTGCGGCCGACGAGGATCGGCTCTGGGTACAGCACCGTGTTGTCGTCAAGCACTGTGTTTCCATTAAGCACTGTGTTTCCATTAAGCACAGGCCCGTCACCCAGCGGTATCCCGCCCTGCTCGCGGATGGCGAGCAGTGACCGCACGAGGTGCTGCCGGTATCCCATCCGGCCGGTGACCCCGTTCAGGGCGACGTGAATGACCTTGCGCGCCATAGACCAGCCTTCCGCGTGTGGGTGGCGTCGTTTTCAGGTTGTTTGGGAAAGGGCTTTCCCGAGAATAGGCTTGGCGGCACAGCCGGTCAAGCAGACGAGGCAAGCGATGGGGAGGTCCGGTGGCGGACGTACGTCCCGACGGGCCGCAGCGCGTGACGTTGCAGGATGTCGCCGACCAGGCCGGGGTGTCGCTGACCACGGCGTCCCGGGTGGTGAACGACGGCTCGCGCAAAGTCGGCAAGGGACTCGCCGACCGCGTGCACAAGGCGGTGGCGGACCTCGGCTATACGGCCAACCTCCAGGCCAGGGCGGTGGCGACCGGCCAGAGCACGATGATCGGCGTGGCCCTGCGCGACATCTCCGACCCGTACTTCTCCTCGATCGCGGCCGGCCTCATCGAGGCCGCGGAAAGCAGGCGGCTCCTGGTGTGCATGACGAGCACGGCCGCGCACGAGGAGGCCGAGCGCGAGTACGTCGCCCTGATGCGCGCCCAGCGGGC
>JAWWPV010000923.1:0-19600 GCA_033854775.1 Trebonia sp. | reverse complement strand
GCACCATGCAGCCCGGGCTGCCGGGCAGCAGCGGCCGTACCTGGTCCGCGTCGTGGGCGTTGTCGAGGAGCAGCAGCAGGCGCTTGCCGTCGAGCAGCGTGCGCAGCAGCGCGCTCTGCGCCGCAAGGGCCGACGGCACGTTCGCGGCGGGGGCCCCGAGCGCGTCGAAGAACCACCGCAGCGCCGTGGCGGGCTCCATCGGCGCGCTCGCCGGGTCGAAACCGCGCAGGTTCACGTACAGCTGGCCATCGGGGAAGAGCGGACCTGCCTGCCTGGCGAACCGTATCGCCAGGGTCGTCTTGCCAACACCCGCGGTTCCCGTGATCAGCGCGATCGAGGAAGCCTGCGGCACCCTCCCGCGCTCGGGTGACGCCCCGGGCAGCAGCGCGTGCAGCCAGTCGAGCTCGGCCGCCCGCCCCACGAAGCCGGCGGGCTCGGGCGGCAGCTGGGCCGGGTACGGCGCGTGCCCGGCCGGTGCCGCCGGCGACGGCGGCCCGGCGGCCGGTTCCTGCTCGGCGGCGGGCGGTGCGTAAGGCGCGGGGGAAGGCCAGGGCGCCACCACCGACAGCGACACGGGCGCGGCGGACGGGTCCTGCGCGGGCATCTCGAGCGCCGGGTCCATCGCGAGCACCCGCTGGTGAATCCTGGCCAGCTCGGTGCTCGGGTCGATGCCGAGATCCTCGGCAAGCCGCTGCCGCGCGTCATGGAAGACGTGCAGTGCCTCGGCCTGCCTGCCGCACCGGTACAGGGCGATCATCAGCAGCCCCCTGGCCCGCTCGCGCAGCGGGTGCTCGGCCACCAGCGTGGTCAGCTCGGGCACCGCCACGGCGGCCTCC
The DNA here is from genome assembly GCA_033854775.1 of Trebonia sp. Taxonomy (GTDB): domain Bacteria; phylum Actinomycetota; class Actinomycetes; order Streptosporangiales; family Streptosporangiaceae; genus Trebonia. The sequence continues at coordinate 18,764 of JAWWPV010000923.1, read as the reverse complement.
CCCTGGGCGAGCATCAGGTCGGCCCGCTCCTCCACCGCGGTGGTGCGCAGCTCGGTCAGCCGCAGCCGCTCCGCCTCCGCGAACGGTCCTGGCACCCCTGCGAACGGCTGGCCGCGCCACAGCCCGAGCGCCTCGTCCACCATCCCTGCCGCGCCGCGCGGGTCGCCGGACGCGCGCAGCCCGCGCGACCGGCCGAGGTTGTCCTCGAACTGGGCGGCGTCGAGGCCGCCGGGGCCGAGCCGCAGCAGGTAGCCGCCGCCCGAGGAAACAAGCACCTGACCCGGGGCACGCCGCGACTTGTCAGGGGCCCGGCGCGGCCTGTCCGGTTCGAGCACGCGGCGCAGTCCCGCCACGTAGGTGTAGATGCCGCTGTCGACGCTGGTGGGCGGCTGGTCACCCCACACCGCGTCGACCAGCTCGCCGCGCGAGACCACCCGGTTCGCCCGGCTCGCGAGCACCCCGAGCACCGCGAGCTGCCGGGGCTGCCCGGCCATGACCTCATGGCCGTCACGCCAGACCGTGACCGGCCCGAGCACCCCCACCCGCAGCGGCACCGCTGTACCCTTTTCATCCTGTTTGTGGGCCGAAGACACGACCAAACCGGCAGCATCAGGATGAAATTGGCTCACCACCAGCCGCCCCTCCGCGCCGGACTCTACACCTGCCCCGGCCGCGCGACGGTGCAATTGCACCGGGGCAATTACGCCGCGCAACCAAAGTGGTACAGCTAGGAGATTACTGCCAGGCAGGGACGGGCATCTAGAAAATATCCAGATCGCCTATAGCCTGCCCGACTATCACTTAACAAGCGAACACGCGGCCGGACAAGGACCCCACCCACCCCCGGACGCTGCCGCTGCCCGGATCTGGCGCGATTTTCGCGCCATCCGGGCGGGCGAGGGCACACCCCCCTGGTGCGCTCGCCGCGATCAGCCGACCTCCACGGTTCCCCCTCACTCCAACCGTGGGGGTCGGCGCAGTCGTGATCGGCTACACTCCGGATCTAATCAGTAGCCGATAGTGACATCTCGGGGGCCGGCGATGGATAAGTCGAGTACCGCTAGGCAGGACGGGCACCGGCGGGCGCGGATCGCGGCGGGGCGGGCGGCCCACCAGCGCGCGCAACGGCGGAACCGGCTGCTGCTGGCCGGCGGGGCGATCGTGGTGGTCGTGGCCGTCGTGCTCGCCCTCGTGCTGCTCCAGGGCGGCAACAGCGGGTCCTCGGGCACCGCGGCTGGCGGCCCATCGGGCCCGACCGGCGCCAGCCTCACCGCGCTCACCGGCCAGGTCACCTCGGTGCCCGCGGCGACGCTCGACCAGGTGGGCGGCGGCACGGTGACCGCGCCGCCCTCCACGATCAGCGGGGCACCGCTGAGCAGCGGCGGCAAGCCGGAGATGCTCTACATCGGCGCGGAGTACTGCCCCTACTGCGCCGCCGAGCGCTGGGGGATGATCGTCGCGCTTTCCCGGTTCGGCACGTTCAAGGGCCTGGCCACGATCCGCTCGGCCGAGCGCAACGGCGCGGGCGCGGCCGAGCCGTTCCCGTCCACCCCGACCTGGACGTTCGCGAACGCCAGCTACGCGAGCAAGTACCTCACGTTCACCTCGGTGGAGGAGACCACCAACATCCCGGACCCGGCCACCGGCGGCTACACCCCGCTGCAGACGCCCACGGCCGCGCAGCAGGCGCTCCTTCAAAAGTACGACGCGGCCAACCGGGGCGCGATCCCGTTCGTCGACTACGGGAACAAGTACATGAGCGTCGGCGCCAGCTATAACCCAGGCGTCCTGTCCGGGCTGTCCTGGTCCCAGATCGCCGCCGACTTGCGCACGCCATCGAGCCCGGTCGCCAAGGGGGTCCTCGGCACCGCCAACTACGTGACCGCCGCGATCTGCGGCCTGACCGGCGACCAGCCGTCGACCGCGTGCACCCCGGCCGTCAAGGCCCTGCAGGCGAAGATCTAGGCAGGGGGATCCGGGAACTTGACCTAACGATCAGGCTACCCAGAGCTTTCTCTCAGCCCGAAGGCGGACAGAACCCCGCTAAATCGCCCTACGATATTCTCATGGGCAAAGCGAGCAGGACGAAGCAGGACGGCGACAGGCGCGCGCGCATCGCGGCGCAGCGAGATGCGCAGCGCCGCGCCGAGCAGCGCAGGCGGATCTACCTGGCCGGCGGGTCCATCCTCGTCGTCGCCATCGTGGCCATCGCGCTCGTCCTGGTGAAGCTGAACGGCGGCGGCACCCCCGCGGCCGCGAGCAACGGCCCGACCGGCGCCGCGCTCAGCACCGTGACCAAGCAGGTCGAGGACATCCCCACCAGCGTCACCGACAAGGTCGGGAGCGGCGGCGTCAACACGGGCCTGTTCACCACCACGCAGACCAGCACCCAGATCAGCAACGCGGCGACGCAGCTCGGGTCCTACTTCGGCACCACCAACAGCAGCGCGCCGCTCACGTCGGGCGGCAAGCCCGAGGTGCTGTACCTCGGCGGCGAGTACTGCCCGTACTGCGCCACGCAACGCTGGGCGATGATCAACGCCCTCAGCCGCTTCGGCACCTTCTCCGGCCTGACGACCACGCACTCGTCGAGCACCGACGTCGACCCGAACACGCCCACCTTCACGTTCTACAAGTCGACGTACACGAGCAAGTACGTCAACTTCACCCCGGTCGAGGAGTACGGGGCCACCAGTTCCACGATCCTGCAGACCCCGACGGCAGCCCAGCAGGCCCTCGCACAGCAATACGACCCGGGGAGCGGCACGGGCAGCCCTATCCCCTTCATCGACCTCGGCAACAAGTACGTCCAGGTCGGCAACCTCGCGCCGCTCAGCCCGACGCTGCTGGCCGGCAAGAGCTGGTCCCAGGTCTCCGCCGCCATGGCCAACCCGTCGGGCTCCCAGCTCGGCACGGCCGAGATCGGCAACGCTAACTACATGACCGCGGCCATCTGCAAGCTGACCAACAACCAGCCGGCGACGGCCTGCACGCCGACGATTCAGACGCTGGAAACCTCCCTCGCCAGCTAAGATAGCGTCGCACAGTAACCGAGCGATCACTGGAGACAGCCGCGATGGCAAACTCGAAGGCCCGTTCCCGATCCGCCAGAACGGTTGCGGCTGTCTCCGCCACGCCCACCAGTCGCCGGGGCGATAAGCCGACGGTCAAGGCCGCCGACTTCGAGCCGGTCGAGGACGAGCTCACCGAGCCGGAGGAGACGCGGCCCGCGGGCCAGCCCCTGTGGCTTCAGGTCGCCACGTTCGTCCTGGCCATCCTCGGCCTGGCGATCTCCGCCTACGAGACCTACGCGCACTTCAACGGGTCGCACCTGGCCGGCTGCCCGACCGGGGGCAACGGCACGTTCAACTGCAGCGCCGTCATCACGAGCCCGCAGTCGATGGTCTTCGGCTCGATCCCCGTGGCCGTACTCGGCCTGGCGTTCTACGTGGCCGCGGTCCCGCTGTTCTCCCCGTGGGCCTGGCGCATCCGGCGGCCCGAGGTGGGCCTGCTCCGCCTCGCATCCGTGATCGTGGGCATGGGCTTCGTGATGTACCTGATCTACGCCGAGCTGTACCAGATCGGGGACATCTGCGAGTACTGCACCGGGGTGCACATCGTGACGTTCCTGCTGTTCTGCAGCACCGTGTTCAGCGCGGCCATCTGGGGCCTCGGCGCCAGGCGGGGGTCGGACGACCTCGCCTGACCTGCGGCCGCGCGGATGCTGAGCTACATGACATTATCTTCACGTTCGTCCGTCTGGCCTGGTCACGGGCACCTCCCCTCAGTAAGGTGACCGCATGCCTGGCATGAACTCGGGCCTGAACCCGGCCAGCCCGATCCTCGTGTCCGCGTTCAGGTCGGCACTGCTGCAACAGTGGCTGATCATCGCGCTCATTTTCATCCTGCTGCTCATCGCCTGGGGCGCGACGCGAACCGCGCTCTACGGCTCAATGTCGGGGAACTCCACTGCCGCGGGGGCAGCCAGAATCTGGCGCGAGCCCAGGGCGCGGCGGCTGCTGCGGGTCGGTTTCGGAGTCATCTGGCTGTTCGACGGGATCCTTCAGGCGCAGCCGCAGATGGCGGGGGGCCTCGCCGACCAGGTCATGCGGCCAGCCGCGTCCTCGTCACCGGGCTGGGTGCAGCACCTGGTGAACTTCGGCGTGACCGTCTGGGACTACCACCCCGTGCAGGCCGCCTCGGCGTCGGTGTGGATCCAGGTCGGCATCGGGCTCTGGCTGATAATCGCGGTCCGCGGCTGGTCCGCCCGGCTCGCCGGGCTCGCCGCGGTCGCCTGGGGCCTGGTCGTCTGGGTGTTCGGCGAGGCGTTCGGGGGGATCTTCGCGCCAGGCCTGACAATCCTGTTCGGCGCGCCAGGCGCGGTGCTCATCTACGTCGTGGCCGGCGCGCTCGTCGCGCTGCCCGAGCGGGCCTGGGATGATCCCCGCCGGCTGGGCCGCCTCCTGCTGGGCGGGGCGGGCGCGTTCTTCCTCGGCCTGGCGCTGCTCCAGGCCTGGCCCGGGCGCGGCTTCTGGCAGGGCACACTTAACGGGCAGCCAGGCTCGCTCGCCGCCATGATCAAGAACATGGAGGGCACCCCCCAGCCGCACGCGCTCGAATCGATCGTCTCCTGGTTCGGCAACTTCACCGCCGCGCACGGGTTCGCGGTGAACCTGGTCGCGGTACTCGCGCTCGCCCTCGTCGGCGCGGGCCTGTCCGTCGCGGCCGTCCGCGGCGACGTGCGGCTCGCCAGGATCGCGGCCATAGCGGGAGCGGTGTTCTGCCTCGCCGACTGGGTGCTCATCGAGGACTTCGGCTTCCTCGGCGGCCTCGGCACCGACCCGAACTCGATGATCCCGTTCATCCTCCTGTTCACCGCCGGGTATCTCGGGCTGGCACCCGCGACCGCGAGGGCGCCGGCGACCGCGACAGCGACAGCCGACGGCCTGCCTGAAGTCGAGGTCACTGAAGCGGGCGGTCCGGTCCCGGGCGCAAGCGCGCCGGCGCCGGGGACCGACGACGAGGTTGAAGTGCCGTCGGGGGGCAGCTCCGGGCCGTCCGGAGGTCGTCCTCGGGCCGGGCGGCTGCCCGTGCTGCTGCGGGCGTTCGCCGGGACGCCGATGGCGGTCGTCGCCGCGGTCGGTGCGCTTGGCGTGATCCTGGTCGGGGCGGCGCCGATGGCCGTCGCCTCCGTCAACAGGACCGCCGACCCGATCATCGCGGAGGCGCTCGCGGGTAGCAGCGGCCAGTTCGACACGCCTGCCCCCGGCTTCACGCTGACCAGCCAGGACGGACGGCCGGTCTCCCTCGCCAGCCTGCGGGGCAAGGTCGTCCTGCTGACGTTCCTCGACCCGGTGTGCACCACCGACTGCCCGCTCATCGCCCAGGAGATGCGGTCGGCCGACACGCTGCTCGGCGCCAAGGCGAGCAACACAGAACTAGTCGCCGTCGTCGCCAACCCGACCTACACCTCTATCGCGTATACCAGGGCATTCACCAGCCAGGAGAACCTGGGCCAGGTGCCCAACTGGCTCTACCTCACGGGGTCGCTCAGCCAGCTCGCGGACGTCTGGCACAACTACGGGATCGAGGTCGAGGACCTGCCCGCCGGCGCGATGTCCGCGCACAACGACCTCGCCTTCGTGATCAGCGCCAAGGGCGAGATGCGGCAGGAGCTCAGCGACGACCCCGGCCCCGGCACGCCCGCGACGACCTCGTCGTTCGCCGGCCTCATGGCCAGCTCCGTCCTCCAGACCATGAGCCAGTCATCATGAGGCGTACGGCCGGCGCGCGGAAGCGCCCCGCCGCGGGCACGCGAGCAGTTGCGGCTGGTGCAGTGCTTGCGGCTGTCGGGGCGGTAGCGGCGTGTGGGTCTTCGGCGTCTTCGGCGTCTTCCTCGTCGGGAGCGTCGGGAACGCCGGCGGGCTCTGCCGCCGGCACAGCATCGGTCTCGATGGCTACCTCGATCGCTTCTGGCACCGATAGCTGGGCCGTGGTGCCCATGGCGGCGAATCCCGCGTACTGGGAGGTGTTCGCGCGGGCGGGGAACTCCGGGTCATGGAAGCTTGTCACGCCGCCTGGTGTCGCGGACAACGGGGGGCTCGTCGCCTCGGCCGGCGGGGCGAGCTCGCTCGCCGTTGCCGTGCGGCCCAGCCAGGCCCTCGTGTTCTCCCCGATCGCCCAGACGACGAACGGCGGGGCCTCCTGGTCGACCGGAGGACCGATCGACGCGGCCGTGGCGGCGTCCCCCGATGCGTTCGCCGCGGACGGCAGTCACCTGGCCGCGCTGCTGGGCGACGGGACCGTCGAGACTAGTTCCGACGCCGGGGCGACCTGGTCGGCGCTCGCCAAGCCCGGCTCCCTCGCGGCCTCCGCCGCCGCCAGGGGATGCGGTGGCGCGGTGCGAATTACGTCGATCTCGTTCGGGAGGGTCAACACAGAAGTTCTGGCTGGCGGTACCTGCGGGACCGCCGGCACCGCCGCGGTGTTCTCTCACCTGCCTGGCAACGGGTGGCAGCGGCTCAGCCTGCCGGTGTCCGGGCAGCTCGTGCGGTTTACCACCGGGACGGCGCTTGTCGAGGGCAAGGCCGGGCTCGCCGCGCTCAGGCTAGGGACGGGGTGGACCGGGTACCCGGGTTCAGCCACCGCCCCGCCGTCGTCCGCCTCGCTGGTCCTGAGCAAGTCCGCGCCGCTGCTGGTCTCCGGCTCGATCACCGCGTCGGGCACGCTTCCTGACGCCGGGGCCTGGGTGCTGCTGGCTGCCGGGCGGGCGGCGACGGTCAGCCTGACGGGAACGACGGCCGGCGGGCCGCGGTGGCTGCTGCTGCCTCCCGTGCCCGCGCACACCTCCGTGCTGGCGTCCGGGCCGGACGGCGCGACTGACGCGCTCGCCGTCTCGGGAACGACGGTGACCGTGTGGCGGCTGGTTCCCAAGGCGACCATGTGGGCAAAGGTACAAACGATTAGCGTGCCGATTCAGGCCGGGTCTTCCAGTTAGGGCGGGTTCTTCATGCACTACATCCTGGATAACTGGTCGTTCGACCCGTTCCTGATCCTCGTGGCGGTCGTTGTCGTCTGGCACGAGATCGGGCTTTACCGGCTGGCCAAGCGGACACGGCCGGAACGGACTCGTGAGCGGCGGATCCGGTCGCTGTGGTTCTACGCGGGGCTTCTCGTCCTGCTGCTGGCCGTTGACTCGCCGATTGACTACTGGTCCGACTCTTACTTCATGGTGCACATGGTGCAGCACCTGCTGCTGATGTTCGCCGCGCCGTCGCTCGTCGTCGCCGGCGCGCCGGGTCAGCCGCTGCTCGACGGGCTGCCGGGGCGGTCGGGGCAGGCGGTGACGCGATCGGTGCTGGCCAGCCAGTGGTCGCGGCCGGTGCGGGCCGCCTTCACCTTCCTGACCGGGCCGGTGGTCGCGGTGGTGCTGTTCAACCTCGCGATGATCGTATGGCACGTCCCGGCGGCCTTCGACCTGGCGGCGGACAACTCCGCCGTGCACATCTGGCTTGAGCACGGGTCGTTCTTCGCGACCGGCGTGCTGTTCTGGCTCCAGTTCATCCCCTCGCCGCCCTTCAGGTCGCGGATGCCGCTGCTTGGGCGGGCCGGGGCCCTGCTCGCCACCAACGTCGTGATGATCTTCATCGCGATGTCCCTGTCGATCTTCACGACGCACTCGGTCTACGCGCCGTATGACCACGTGCCTGGCGTGACGCTGCCGGCGTTCGCCGACCAGCAGATCGGCGCGGCGATCCTGTGGGTATGCGGGGACTTCTGGGCGCTGCCCACGATGATCATCACGATCAGGAAGCTGCTCAGCGACGAGGACGGCATCGGGACGGCGCTCGACCGGTTCGTCCGCTCGGGCAGCCGTGCGGCGACGTCCCGCTCCTGGACGGCACGCGCCCCGCGTTAGCCGTGCGTTAGCCAGCGGTGCCCGTGGGAAACTGGCCGCCGTAACGGGTTGGGGTGGTCGGCCGGCTCCGGGGCCTGGTCCCTGTCGGCGGGGTCGTCGGCGGGGTGCCTGCCGGTCAGGCTGGGGAGGCTCGGCAAGGTCGGGAGGCTGCCCGTGATGTGGGGCAGGCTCGGCGGTGCCCAGCCGCGCAGCTGGGAAAGCGCCGGGGCGCGGCCGACCAAGATCACGCCGACGATGAGCGCGACGATGCCGCCGGCTTGCAGTGCCAATTCCCCCGGGCTGATCTGGATCCGGTCACCGAAGACGAGCACGCCGAGGAGGATCCCGACCAGGGGCTCCCCCGCCGAGATGGCCGGCAGCGACAGCGGGAGCGGGCCCGAGTTGAACGCGCTCTGCATCAGCCAGATGCCCGTCGCGCCCGCGCCGACGAGCGCGTACGGTGCCCAGGTGGTGAACATCGCGCCGACGCCGTTCGAGCTGAGGATCTCCAGCGTCTGCCTGGTCAGCGCGTCCTGAATGCCGAACACGAGCCCCGCGGCCGCCCCGGTCAGCATGGCCCGCGGCCGGCCGGGGTGCCTGCGCCCGGCGTGCACGGCAGCGAACGCGATCGCCGCGATCACCGCGGCGGCCGGCCAGTGATCGATGGAGCCGAACGACAGCCCGATGGGCTGCGCCGAGCGCGCCGCGGACAGCAGCGCCACCCCCAGGCACAGCACCACCGCGCCGAAGATCTCCCAGAACCTGAGCGTGGCCTTGGCGATCGGCACGGCGAGGACCAGGGCGAAGACGAGGTTCGTGGTGAGCAAAGGCTCCACGAACGCGAGCGACAGGTTCCCGATCGACCAGGCGGCGAGGATCTGGCCGCCGATCATGCAGCCGATGCCCGCCAGCCAGCGTCGCTGCCGCAGCAGGTCCGTGATCAGCCGCAGCGACAGGAACCGCGAGTCGGGCTCCCGCTGGGCCGCGTTCTGCTGTAGCACGAAGCCGGTGCCGATCAGCAGCGCGGCCAGCAGCGTGAGCGCGTAGTCGAGGCTGACATCGAAGTCCACGGCGCTCTAGACCACTGCCCTCATAATCGCTGCTGTCCCTGGTAGTCCGGCGGGAGGTACGGAGGTTGTCCCTTCCCTTGGGTGTTAACACTAACCCGCGCCCAGGCCACCCGGCGGACAGGCGCGACGGCCTGCGTCGCCCGTCCGCGAGACTCCTACCCGGCGCGCCTGTCATCACGAGCGCGGAATGATAACGTTCCCGGTCACGCGGGCCCTTTTCCGTGCTGATTCCCCCTCTCAGCCTGCGAGAGCGTTATTCCCACGTATATATCGGCAGGTCAGGCCTTACTATCATCTTGACGGCAGGTGGGTGCCGTCAGGGGCTACCGGGTAGGGAGAGCTTGGTGGGGGAAGTAACCGCAGTGTCGAGGACGCGTGCCGACACTAGACGTACGACCGTGCGGCGACGAGCCGTCGGTACCAGGGACCGGATCATCGCGCACCTCGCGCTCGTCGCCGAGGTCGCCGACGGAGGAGGGATGGCCAGCACCAGGCTGGCGGAGGCCGTCGGCTACCCGGGGTCAAGCGTGGCCTTCGCGCAGCTGCTCTCGGGCATGGAGCGCGACGGCCTGATCAACCGCGAGGTACGCGGCAAGCGGACTTACCGGATCACGCTGTCCGCTCAGCGGACCGCCCGGCTGGCGGCCGAACCCGTCAGGTTGGATGACGCCGCCTTGCCCGCGGTCCAGGTCGCCTTCCCGGCGGTCACCGACTACGACGAGCTCGCCGACCGGGTGATCATGCGGCTGCTCCGGCGGCTCGCTGAGCTGAGCCCTGCGCAGCTCGCGCTGCTTGAGCGCGTGCTCGTCCCCGGCGGCGCGACCGAGGAGCTGAAGATCGTCTAGCCGATGCGGCGCAGGCCGGTCCTGTGCTGCTTGGCCGTGGCGATGTAGGTCTGGACGGCGCTCTCGGTCCAGGTGGTGTCCACGTTCGAGCGCTTGATCGTGGCCGGGACGCCGGCGACCAGGGAACCGGGCGGAACGTGGAAGCCCTCGGCGACCACGGCGCCGGCGGCCACGATCGAGCCACGGCCGACCACCACGCGGTTCAGCGTGATGCTGCCCGAGCCGATCAGGCAGCCGGGCTCGACGACGCACCCCTCCAGGTGCGCGTTGTGCCCGACCACGCAGTCGTCGCCGATGATCGTCGGGCAGTCCGCGGTGCAGTGCACGATCGTGCCGTCCTGCACCGACGTGCGCGCGCCGATGGAGATGTGGCCATGATCGCCGCGGAGCACCGCGCCCGGCCAGACCGAGGCCTGCGGGCCGATCTTGACCCGTCCGATAACAACGGCATTAGGCGCGACGTAGGCCAGCTCGTCGATCTCCGGCTCATCGTCATCCAGGGCGTAAATTGACACTGGCATAGGGTAGCGTCTCGGTTCGTGGCCAGCACTTCTCAGGCACCCTCCCCGACCTCGGACTCCCCCGCAGCGGAATCTGCCGGGGACGAGTCCCCCGTCCAGGCGCTCCTCGCCACCGCCGTCAGTGCCATCGGCGGAGCGGAGCGGACCGGTCAGACCGTCATGGCCCAGGCCGTCTGGGACGCGGTGACCGACGGCACGCACCTCGCCGTGCAAGCCGGCACCGGGACGGGCAAGTCGCTGGCCTACCTGGTGCCCGCCATGCAGCTCGCCGCGAACAAGCGCGGTCCCGTCGTCGTCTCCACGGCCACCATCGCCCTCCAGCGCCAGCTCGTCGACCGCGACCTGCCGCGGCTCGCCGACGCGCTCCGCGGGCCGCTCGGGCGCACACCGGAGTTCGCCATCCTGAAGGGGCGCAACAACTACCTGTGCCTCAACAAGCTGCGCAACGGGCCGGAGGACGAGCAGGACTCGCTGTTCGAGGCGCCCACCAGCCAGCTCGGCGCGCACATCAAGCGGCTGCACCAGTGGGCCGCGTCCACCACCACCGGGGACAGGGACGAGCTCGTGCCCGGCGTGCCCGACCAGGCGTGGCGGCAGGTCGCCGTGACGGCGCGGGAGTGCCTTGGGGTGCACCGCTGCCCGTTCGGCATCCAGTGCCACTCCGAGCGGGCCAGGCGGCTGGCCGCCGAGTCCGACGTCGTGGTGACCAACCACGCGCTGCTCGCCATCGACACGCTCGGCGAGGGCGGCATCCTGCCCGAGCACCGCGTCGTGATCATCGTCGAGGCGCACGAGCTCGTCGACCGGGTCACCTCCGTGGCCACCGGCGAGTTGTCCGCCTACACGATCGACTTCGCGGTGCGGCGAACCGGGCGGCTCGCCGACGAGGCGGAGACCGCGCGGTTGTCCGAGGCGGGCAACGCGCTGACCCCGCTGCTCGCCACCCTGCCTGGCGGGCGGATGGACCAGCTGGACCAGGGCCTCGGCGCGACTCTCGCCGCGCTGCGGGATGCCGCCGTGGCCTGCGCGGCCCAGGTGCGGAAGATCGCCTCCGCGAAGGACGACGACGCCGATCCCGCCGAGGTCACCGCCGCGCAGACCGCGCTCGTCAGCCTCGAGGAACTCGGGGTCGTGGCCGACCGGATGATCACCGCCTTCGACCAGCCGATCAGCGAACGCGAGGAGGTCGCCTGGCTGGAGCGGCCGGAGGACTGGGCCGACAACGCGCGGCCCGCCTCGCTGCACGTCGCGCCGCTCGAGGTCGGCGAGGTGCTGGCCGAGCACCTGTTCGCGGACAAGACGGTCGTGCTCACCTCGGCCACGCTGACCCTCGGCGGCTCGTTCACCCCGCTGGCACGGCAGTGGGGCCTCGACGCGTCGGCCATCGGGAACGAGTGGGCGGGCATCGACGTCGGCTCGCCGTTCGCGCACGGGCGCAGCGGCATCCTCTACGTCGCCAAGCACCTGCCGCCGCCGTCGCGCGACGGGCTGCCGCCCGAGTACATGGACGAGCTGTGGGAGCTGATCAAGGCGGCGGGCGGGCGGACCCTCGGGCTGTTCTCTTCCATGCGGGCGGCCAAGGCGGCGGCGGCCGCGATGCGGGAGTCGCTGCCTTACCCCGTGCTCTGCCAGGGCGACGACTCCACCATGCAGCTCGTGAAGGAGTTCGCCGCCGACGAGCCGACGTCCCTGTTCGGGACGCTGTCCCTGTGGCAGGGAGTGGACGTGCCGGGACCTTCGCTGCGGCTCGTGGTCATCGACCGGATCCCGTTCCCCCGGCCCGACGATCCCCTCGCGTCCGCGCGCACCCGGGCGGCGGACGCGCGCGGCGGGTCCGGCTTCATGGAGGTGTCCGCCAACCACGCCGCCCTGCTGCTCGCGCAGGGGGCCGGGCGGCTGCTGCGGTCCATGGACGACCGGGGCGTCGTCGCGATCCTCGACCCCCGGCTCGTCACCAAGCGGTACGGAGAGTACCTGCGGGCGTCGCTGCCGCCGTTCTGGCAGACGACGGACCCGCAGGTGGTCCGCGGCGCCCTACAACGCCTCGGGCAGCCTTAGCGCGTCGAACATGTGGCGCTCCCAGAGGTGCATCGACGCCTCTTCCGGATAGGAGCGGACGTCCGGCTGTATGTCGTAGACGCGCGTGGTGCGGTGCTCGGTGCCGTACGGTGACCAGCCGGGCTGGCCGCAGTCGGCGAAGCTGAGCCACTCGCGCCGCATCAGGTCGCCGAGCGCGACGAACTCAGCGGGCGGCTCGGCGCCGGTCAGCATGGCGCCGATGCCCTCGCCGTAGGTTCCGAAGACGAGCGGCACGTCGAGCCCGTGGCACGCGCCGAACGGGCCGACGGGCGCGTGCGCGGCCAGCTCGTACAGGTACGTGGTGCCGCCGGACATCGCGTGCGCCTGGGCCAGGTGCAGGGTCGGCATGCGGAACAGCCAGTCGGAGAAGGCGACCTCGAACAGGCCGCCCGCGTCCGCGTTCTGGTACGCCTTCCGGTACCCGGCCGGCCCGTCGGGTGCGGGGGCGAAGTAGTCGAGCACCGTGTTCGCCTCGTCCTCGGTGATCTGGCCGAGGCGGCCCTGCGCGGCGGTGAACAGCCGGTACTCGTCCTTGTTATGCCCGGTCAGCAGCTCCACGTCGCGGGCCGCGCCGGACACGAGCGCCCGCCAGGGGGCGCGGGTCAGCACCTCGCCGTCGATGACCGGGGAGAACGGGGTGTCGGTGATCCGCACGGCGCCCCAGTCAAGGAACTCCTTCATCCGCGCCGCGACGTCCATCTGGGCGGCGACCAGGCGCATCGGGTCGGCTTCGCTGAGCGCCTCGTGGCTGGCGGGGAGCCCGGCGGTGGCGGCGATCGCCTCCGTGATCGTCCCGGCCAGCTCGGCGCTGAAGAACGTGCCGGGCACCGACTGCGCGATGGCCCGCTTGAACAGGCCCTTCGCGTCGTCCATCGCGAGCAGCGCCGAGATCACGCCCGCGCCCGCCGACTCGCCGAAGACGGTGACGTTGGCGGGATCGCCGCCGAACCTCTCGATGTTATCCCTGACCCAGCGCAGCGCCGCGACCGCGTCAAGCAGGCCCCGGTTGGCGGGCGCCCCGGCGATCTGGGCGAAGCCCTCCATGCCCAGGCGGTAATTAATGGAGACGAAGACCACCCCGGCGCTCGCGAACGGCGTGCCGTCGTAGCCGGGACCGCCCGCGCCGAACAGGTACGCGCCGCCGTGAATCCAGACCATGACCGGGAGCGTGCGCGCCTCCGTGTCCGGGGTCCACACGTTGACGGTCAGCCACTCGCCCGTCGTGTCCTGCGGCAGCTCAGCGCCTGGGGTGCCAGGCAACGCCCCCTGGGGGCACCGCGGGCCGAACTCCGCCGCGTCGCGGACGCCGTCCCACGGCACTGGCCTCTCGGGTGCCTGGAACCTACGGTTCCCAAGCGGCGGCTGCGTGAACGGTATCCCGCGGAAGACGGCGTTGCCGTGCTCGACGCGCCCCCGGACCCGACCGGACGTGGTGGAAACCTCAGGTTCGGCTGGGCCCATGAGGGCAACCTCCCGCTACGTCAGTGGAGCGATGAAAGGCATAGTTTGTTATGACTTTAGGTCATCTAACCGGATCGAGCACGACCACCGGGATCTTGCGCGGCGCCGCCTTGGCCTCGTACTGCGCGAAGCCGGGACTGCGCTGCTTTTGCCTGCTGTATATGACATCACGCTCGGCCGGCTGGGCGACCCTGGCCCTAACGCGGACGGTCCGCGTGCCCACCTCCACGACGGTGTCCGGATGGGCCAGCACGTTGTGGAGCCAGGCCGGGTTCTCCGGTGCTCCTGCCTTTGCGGCAAAGACAGCGAACGAGTCTCCTACCCACTGGTAGGCGAGCAGGCTGACCCGCTCCACCCCGCTGCGCGCCCCGGTATGGTGCAGCAGGAGGATGTCGGACCCGTGAAACGGATCGCCTGCCCGGCCGCCATTGGCCCGGAATTCGGCGATGATCTCGAAGTCTGTCATGACGTTTAGTTTAGGAACGGAAACGTGAAGTCACCAACAACGGTGGAAGATCTTCAATTCGCGTCGGAATTGCGGTCGCTGCCCGATGGCGATGGTTCCCCCGGCCTTGAGATCGACGGCGACTACGACCGCGTGCTGTTCTCCGGGGCCGATGGCCAAGACGCCGACGCCAGCGGCGCACGGTTCACCGAGTGCGCGTTCAGCGGCACCGGGTTCGACGGCGGGCGGCTGCGCCGGGCCAGGCTGTCGGACGTGTGGTTCGGCGAGACGCGGCTCGTGGCCGTTGACATGGCCGAGTCGTCGCTGACCGACGTCTGGTTCAGCGGGTGCGTGTTCGCCGGGGTGCAGGCGTTCTCCTGCGTGGGCAGGCGCGTGCTGTTCCGCGGCTGCAAGCTGGACTCGGTCAACTTCCGCGGCTGCAAGCTGACCGACGTCACCTTCGAGGACTGCGTGCTCCGCGACGTTGACTTCGGCTCAGCGAAGCTCTCGAAGGTGCGGTTCGCGGGGAGCACGCTCGTTGGCGCCGACTTCACCCGCGTCGAGTGCAAGGACGTCGACCTGCGCGGCGCGCGGCTTGGTTCCGCGGACACGCCGGGGATCAAGGCGGGCTACGACTGCCTGGGCGGCACCATGATCGACTCCCTGCAGCTGATGACCCTCGCGCCACTGCTGGCGCGGCACCTGGGCATCAGGATCGCGGACTGACGGCTACCCGGCGAGGGCGCGCATGGCGGCGGCGAAGTGGTCGCCCCTGTCGCGGTAGTCGCGGAAGCGGCCGAAGCTCGGGGCCGCCGGTGACAGCAGGACGATGCCGTCGGGCCGCGCCCAGGCGAAGGCCCGCTTTACCGCTTCGTCCAGGTCCGCGCAGTCAGCGATGCCGGAGAAACCCGCGTCCCCCGTGCCCTCGGTAGCCGTGCCCTCGGTAGCTGGGGTCGCGGCGGCCGCGAAGTCCGCGGTGATCCGTGGCCCGCTGTCCGGGAGGGTCAGCACGGATGTCGGCTCCGCCCGTCGCCTGACGCCCTCCGCCAGGGCCGTGTAGTCGATGCCGCGGTCCTGGCCGCCGACGATCAGCGCGACCCGCTGCCCGGGGAAGGAGTCGAGGGCCGCCAGCGTGGGGAGGACGTTGGTCGACAGGGAGTCGTCGATGAACGCGACGCCGTCGACCGTGCCGACCGGGGTGAGGCGGCTTGGCAGCGGCGTGAAGTCCCGTGCCGCGCCCGCTAGCCGCGACTCGTCGGCGGCCTGGCCGCTCAGCTCCTCGTCGGCGGCCGCCGCGGCGAGGGCGCGCAGAGCGGCGCGGGCGATCAGCGCGTTGCGGCGGTTGTGCCTGCCCGGGAGGTTCAATGGAACCATCCAGGTCGCGGCCGCGTCGTCGGTCTCGCTGACCCACTGGATCCGCGGCCCGAGGAGGCCGGCGCGCTCGCGGAGCAGTTCGCTGTCGCCGTTGGCGACCGTCAGGTCGGCGCCGGGCTGAGACGTCGCCGAGAGCTTGTCGCGGTAGTAACGCTCGACGTCGCCGTGCCACGGGAGGTGGTCGGGGTGCAGCGACGTGACGGCGGTGACCGGCGGGGTGACCGCGAGGTCGGCCGCCGTGTAGCTGGAGACCTCGATCACCCAGTAGTCGTAGTCGCCGGCGCGGTCCGGGTCATAGGGCGCGGCACCGAAGTTGCCGCCGACCAGGGCCTTGCGGCCAAGGCCGCGCAGCAGGTGGCCGATGACCGAGGAGGTCGTGGACTTGCCCTTGGTGCCGGTGACGTAGACGACCCTGGACTGGTCGGCCTCGTTCGCCCACAGGCCAAGGCCGCCGACCAGCGTCACGCCGGCCGCGCGCAGCTCGGCCGCCGCCGGGCCGTAGGGGCTGATGCCGGGGGTCTTGATGACGATCCCGGCTTGCTTCAGCGCGTCAAGGCCCCCGTTGGCGGTGGGGAGGACGCCGCTTTCGTTCGGGCTATCGTCCACGAGCACCGGCGCGATGCCGAGCGTGCGCAGCTTCCGCACCGCCGCACGGCCTTCCTTGCCGAGGCCCCAGACGCCGATCCGCGCACCATTTCGGTAAGCACTGGGCAGGTCCGACCAGCCGAGCTGCTGGCGCTGGCCCGTCACGTTTCACCGAGGGAGTAGCCGGCCGGGACGAAGCTCGCCCCCACCGGGTGCCGCATGGCCTCGATCTCCGCCTTGGCCGGCGCGTCGGGGCGCCCGGTGACCTCGGCCGCGAGCTCCTGGAGCAGCGTCGTGTCGGCGCGGTCCCGCCGGCTCGCGGCCAGCACGACCGCGGCGCGGCACTCGTTGACCTCGCCCACGCACTCGAACGGCTTGGTGCCCGAGCCGAGGAGGGTCCGGAACTTGGGCTTCAGCTCGGGTTTGCCGAGTGGCTCCGGGTTATCGAAGGCATTGGCACCGCCGTCGGCCGCGAATACCGCTTTGAGTTGGTCCGCCGACATGAACGGGGCCAGGATCAGGTCGATGAAGCAGCACTTGTCGCACTGCCCGCACCAGTGACCGAGGCGGCGCTCAGGGTCGAGGTGAAAGGCCCGGTTACAGCTGCGGAACGTGCCGTGGTACTGCGTTAGCCGCGCGAACTTCTCGGCCACCCACAGCTCGGTCCGGTCGCGGAGCGCCGAGAAGTAGTCGGGCAAGCCAGCTGGGTCGGCCTTCAGCAGCTCGCGGAAGCTCGCCTCGAAGGCCGCCGACTTGGACCACTGGTGGTTGACCTGCTGGCCGTTGTGCTCGAGCGTCGGCACCGAGGCCGACCACTCGTTGGACATCACGACCGCGTTCCTGTCGTTAAGGGTTGCGGCGAGGACGGCGATCGCGGAGATGATGCCGGTCACCGGCACGTGCCCGTTCAGGAAGCCGAGCTCCTGGGAGCGGAGCAGCTGCGGGTCGATCTCGCGCCCGGCCCTAAGGATCGGCAGCCCGCTGACCGCGGCCGGCTTCTCGATCGCGGCGAACCGGTCCCCCGGCCTGCTGACGACGAACAGCGCGATGTCGCCGGTGCGCTGCCGCACGCCCTCGACGGTCACGATGGAGTCGATGCCGCCGCCAAAGGGGATGAGCGGGCGCAAATCACGAAATGCCTGGCTCGGGGGGGAGGCGGGTGCGGGGGCGTTCTCGGGGGCGGCGGGCGCGGCCGTTTCCGGCGGCTCAGCGGATGGATGTGCCGTTGGTGTCGCTATAGGGACACCAACGGCACATTCACGCGCGATCGGGGTGGGGCTGGAGCGGAGGGTGAGGTCGCTGAGGTCCAGGCCGTTGCGGTAGGCGTACTCGCCGAGGCCCGAGAGGTAGAACTCGCGGAGGAACGCAAGCTCGCGCCCGGTCAGCGCGGTATCGCCGAGGTCGATGACCGGGGGCGCGGCGGTCTTGTAGTAAGAGACGCCCGCGAGCAGGTAGACGATGCGCGCGGCCGCGTGCGCGGCGGGAGTGTCCCAGCCCGGCCCGGGCGCGAGCGACACGCGCTCCGCGAACTCCCGGCCGTCAAGCGAGTAACGGCAGGTCAGCAGCCCGAGCTCGGCGTCGGTGGCAAAACCCTCGTACCGGAAGACCTGGCCGCGCTGCGGCGCGGCCCCCTTAACAGCGTCTGGCGAGTTCATCGCGAGCGAGTCTACCGAGGTACTTACCTCGCCGCGGAGGCGTGCGACTCCGCGTCGCGGAGGGTGCGGAGGATGTTGGCGCCCGCCAGGGCCTTCAGGTCGGGCTCGGACCAGTGGCGGCGCTGGAGCTCGTGGAAGAGCGCCGGGTAACGGGAGACGTCCTGGAGGCCCTGCGGCAAAGCCGGGGTGCCGTCGTAGTCGGCGCCGATGCCGACATGGGCGATGCCCGCTACCTCGCGGACGTGGTCGATGTGGTCCGCTACCTGCGTCAAGGTCGCGGCGGGCATCGGGTTGCCCTTCTCCCAGTCCGGGATCTGGGCGAACACTTCCGCCAGGTTGTCTGGGTCGAGGCCGCGGCCGGCGGCGAAGGCCTTCAGGCCGGCGAGCCAGTCCGTGCACTCCTGCGAGACGAAGAACGGGACGAAAGCCACCATGCACACGCCGCCGTTGACCGCCAGTCGCCTGAGCACGTCGTCGGGGACGTTGCGCGGGTTGTCGGTGAGCGCGCGGGTGCTTGAGTGGGAGAAGATAACCGGGGCCTGGGCCACGTCCAGGGCGTCGTTCATCGTGGACACCGCGACGTGCGACAGGTCGACGAGCATGCCGAGGCGCTGCATCTCCGCGACGACCTCGCGGCCGAAGTCCGACAGGCCGCCGCAGTCGGGCGCGTCGGTCGCCGAGTCGGCCCAGCCGACGTTGTCGTTATGCGTCAGCGTCAGGTAGCGGACACCAAGGGCGTACAGGGAGCGGAGCACGCCCAGCGAGCCGTTGATGCTGTGGCCGCCCTCCGCGCCGAGCAGGGACGCGACCTTGCCCGCCGTGAACGCCGCGT
>JAWWPV010000922.1:0-7954 GCA_033854775.1 Trebonia sp. | reverse complement strand
GCGTCGGGCCCGGTCCAAGCGACCACCTCGTCAGCTGCCTCGTCGGCGGCGAGCGCGTCCACGGGGACCGTACCGCGGTAGGCGGCCCAGCCGTCGCCCGCGGCTTCACCGCGGCCGAGCAGCGCGCGGGCGGCCGACTGCGCGCCGTCGGCCGCCAGGACCCCGTCGCCGGCGTACAATCGCCCGTCGGCGCAGGTCACGACCGCCCCGCCCATGATGGAAGAAGCGAAGGACGACTGGTCGACCGAGGTGACCTCGCGACCAGGCCGCAGCTCGACGTCCGCGTCGGCGCACGCGTCGGCGAGCAGGGAGAGCAGGTCGGCCCGGCCGACGACGACGAACGGTGTCCCGTAACGAGCGATTAAGGGAGCGCCGAGGCCGAGCTCGGCCAGCTCGGCGCCGCTGCCCAGGTCGCGGAGCACCGCCCGGCGGGGCTCCGCGCCGAGGTCGAGCACCTGGTCGAGGAGATCGAGCCGGGCGAGCACGGCGGTCGCGTTCGGCGCGAGGCGCAGGCCCGGACCTCCCTGAGCGAACCGGGGGGCGCGCTCGAGCACCTGGACCCGGTGGCCGCCGAGGGCGAGCCCCAGCGCGGCGCTGAGCCCGCCGACCCCGCCGCCGATGACCACGATCTCCATCGCGCTCACTCCCATCGCCGGGACTGAATCCGCCCGCACCGGTCACAGATCAGCACGCGCCGGTTACAGCAGTGTAGGAGTGATTCACGGCCATTTCCTCTAAAATTCTGTTGTGAAGAACAAGCCGCCGTACGCGATCGAGTCTGTTGACAACGCCTTGCGTATTTTGCAGAGGTTGCGCGATACCGGTCAGGTCCGCGTGTCCGACGTGGCCGCCGAGCTCGGCATCGCGCGGTCGACGGCGCACCGGCTGCTCGCGATGCTCGTCTACCGTGACTTCGCCGTCCAGGCCGAAGACCGCTCCTACCGGCCCGGCCCGGCGATCGCCGCGGAGCCGCTGCGCGGCGAGCCTGCGCAGCGGCTGCGCCAGGTGATGCGCCCGCACATGGAGGCGCTCTGCGACCAGGTGGCGGAGACGATCAACCTGGTCGTCCTCCTCGGCACCCAGACGCGCTTCCTGCACACCGTGGAGTCCGCGCAGGTCCTGCGGGTGGGAGACCGCCAGGGCACGATCCTGCCCGCGTGGAAGACCTCGGGCGGCAAGGCGCTGCTCGCCGAGCTCCCCGACGCCCGGCTCACGGTCCTGCTCCGCGGCGCGAGCGGCCGCCCGCCCGAGGGCATGACCGCGGCCGAGCGCCGCTCCCTGGTCAACCAGCTGCGCCTGGTCCGCGACCAGGGGTACGCGGAGAACATCGAGGAGTCGGAATCGGGCGTCTGCGCCATCGGCCTGTGCGTCAAGGACAAGGCAGGCGACCCGGTGGCCGCCCTGTCGGTCTCCGCCCCGTCGGTCCGCTACACCCCCGACCGCTCCCGCATGTTCCTCAAAGAGCTAAGAACGACGGTGACGACAGCCCAGGCAGACATCTCTCTCTAATGCGGCGGATTCCTGGACCAGGCCCAGGTCCCCGGCCGGCTTTCATCCCGCGGTGACTCGGCGTCGTAGACCGGCAGCCCGTCAGGCGGCGTGAACCCGAAGCCCGCGCCATGCTCTAGTGGCGCGACGTCGCGAAGCTCCTGTCGCAGCGTCGGCCGCCCGCCCTTGAACCTGGTCAGCCGAAGCAGCAGCCCCGTCTCGGCGTCCACGACGGCGACGGCGGGGAAGAACAGGCGTTGCCACCAGCCCATCCCCAACCGCGCCACGTCCCGGTACCTGGCTACGATCCGGTACGCGCGCCGTCCGCCCACCCAGACCTCGGTACCGCCGGAAAGGCCGAGGTCGCGATCGAGCAGCCACGACGCGTCCACGAGATCGGCGAGGTCACTGGTTGGGGGTGACGCGGGCCCGGTCATGACCCGGTCGCTGTACACCTGCCACTGCCGCACGCCGTCACTCACGATCGTGCGCGGCGTGTCCCTGTCCCGGCCGCGCCCACCCGAGAGTTTCGCATCCCAGATAGACCGTACGACGTCGGTCCGGTACTCGGTCCAGCCGCCCATCGCGACGGTACAAACCGCGTGGTGGGCGCCGGTCCTTTCCTCCCGTGTCAAGTCGCGTACCGCGTCGACCAGGAAGCCGACGCCGCCGAATCCGGCTCCCCGCGCCGACGCAGGAACCGCGGCGAGGACCGCGTCGAGTTCGGCCCACTGATGCAGCGTCGCCCGCAGCGACGGCGCGGCGAGCCCGCCGCGGTACAACAGGTGCAGCACCTCGTCCGGCAGCCCCTCATCCTGCGGTGCACCGGCCGACCCTTCGGCCGGCTCGTCCGGTGGCTGCTCATCCGTAGGCATCGCCGCCTCGAGGTCCGCGGTCTCAGCGGTGGCCTGCGCGAAGGGATCAATCCGTCCCTTCGGCGCGTACCTGATCAGCGCGCCGAGCCCGCCCGCCGCCATCCCGGCGACGGCCTTGGCGGCTTCCTTGCCCGCCGCCTCGAGCGCCTCACCCAGGGCATCCCCGAGCGAACTGCCGCCCGGCCCGCCGCTCGGCCGCTCGCCCAGGCCCCGCGCCCGTGAGTCGTTGCGGCCGCCGGACATGCTGCCCGCCGGCGCGCTGAACAAGCCAGCGTCGGCCGGCGAGCCCACGTCAAGCGACGTGAACTCGCTGACAGCGGGCACGTGATCGCCCGACCGCGTCGCGCAGCGCAGCAGGATCCCAAGCTCGGCGTCGACGACGGCGTCCACCTCGTCCCAGTGATCCAGGCGCAGCCAGCGCGCGGGCGGCGCGAACAGCCCGCCGCCCGCCTGCTTGCCGAGCCGCCCGAACCGATTCGCCGGCTCCGTCACCGTCCTGGGAGTGCCGAGCACCCGCACCCCGGCCCGCCCGCCCACCGTCACCTCGCCGTCGAGCACCAGCGAGTACCCGGCCAGCAGCCAGGACGGCACGAGCAACCTCTGGTACGGCGGTCGCGGCCGGTCATCGGACCCGGTAAAGCCGAAGCTGACAGACGTGCCCGCCGGGCGGTCACCGAGCCAGTGCCACATCCGCGCCCCGTCACAGCCGAGCGCCCAGGCCCCGTCCCCGCCCTCCGCACGGAACCGCAGTCCCGGCGCGACGGTCAGGGTGCACGCGGCGGCCTCGCCCGTCGGCTCGAAGTTCCAGAACGGACCGGAATCCTGCCCCCGCCGCGCCCCCCACGCTTCTTCTTGCATGCGTTCGAACATCCACGGCGGTACGTGCCCGAACAACCAGGGCGGCGGCGCAGGTGGCGGCTCGGCATCCTCCTGCCGCCATGGCCCGCTCGGCGGTTCGTCCGACCGGACGGTGATGAGGGTGTCGACGACCGGTTCGGTCCCGGTCACCGTCCCCGACAATTCCAGCCTCGTCCAGTCGGCCCGGTGCAGCAGCCCGACGAGTTCCCGCTCCGAGACCATGCCCGCTCCTTAGGCCAGCGAGAGTGAACCATCCTGCCGCGCGCTCGCCAGCCCCAGTTCCCGCAGGAGCGCGGTCAGCGTGTTGCCGAGCGGCGCGTCAAGCCGCGCCGTCGCCAGCTCGTCCCCGCGCGTCGTCCCCTGGTTCACGATCACCACGGGAATCCCGAGCGACGAAGCACGCCGAACGTACCGGAGTCCCGACATAACCGTCAACGACGACCCGAGCACGACGACCGCCGACGAGGAAGACACCAGCGAGAAGCACTCCTCGACCCGCGGCTTAGGCACGTTCTCGCCGAAGAACACCACGTCCGGCTTGAGCAGCCCGCCGCACGCGAGGCAGTCCACCACGGTGAACCCGGAGGTCTCCTCGAGCGCCACGTCCCCGTCCGGGTTGACCGCGGGCTCCGCCCCCGCTACGGCCGCGGTCCACGCCGGATTGGCCGCCCGCAGCCTCCTGTCGAGCACCTCCCGCGAGGACCGCTCCCAGCAGGAGAGGCACACGACCCGGTGCAGTGACCCGTGCAGTTCGGTCACGGCGGCGGCACCCGCCGCCTGGTGCAGCCCGTCCACGTTCTGCGTGATGATCCCGGAGACCAGGCCCGCCCGCTCAAGCGCGGCGACCCCGCGGTGCCCGGCGTTCGGTGCCGCCCCGGTGACGTGCCGCCACCCGAGATGCGACCGCGCCCAGTAGCGCTGCCGTCCCTCCGCCGACCCCGTGAACTCCTGGTAGGTCATCGGCTGCGCAGAGCCTGACGAACGGGCCAGCCGCGCTTGCCCGCTTGGCCCCCGGTAGTCGGGAATGCCGGACTCTGTCGACAGCCCGGCGCCACTCAAAATGGCAACGTCGCCAATCCGGAAAGCCTCAACCAATATTCCGAACGACTTCGGCTTACTCTCCATCGCCATCGCTTTTACCAGGTCACCGGACGTCATGGCAACACTTTGCCAGAAATTATGCTGAAAGCGAAATTCGGAAACGCGGCGAACGCGGTCCAGTGTCAGATCGGCTCGTTACCGTAACCGCATGAACACAACCCTCAAGCAACTCAAATCAGACGTGGACCGCCTCCGGGCCCGCGCCGACGTGGCAGACTCAAGGGCCATGGAGACCAAGCAGCTCCTCATAGACCTCAAGACGGACGTGGGGAGCCTGAAGACCTTCGTCGCGAATGACACCCAGGTTTCCAGGGAGGAGGTAGAACGTCTATACAGCCTCGCGAAGGCCCACACGAAAGACATCCTCCGGGTCGACGAGAACATCGCCGACATCAAGGCGGACGTCTCCGTCCTCAAGACGGATGTCTCTGACCTGAAGGCAGACGTCACCGAGGTCAAGGCGGACGTCTCCGCTCTTACGCTGGACGTGGGTGGCATCTCCTCCCGGATGGGCGCCTACGGTTACGCCGTGACGCGCACTATGTCGGGTGTCGATCTCCTCAAGAGCGAGTTCGCTGGCATGAAGAAGGAAGTTTCCGGCCTGAAGCAGCACGCCGCTCACGTGGACGAGCGGATGGACCGGATGGACCGGAACATCGGGGCGATCATGCGGCACCTCGGCGTCGACGAGGCCGGGGAGTCGTAGGCCGCGTTAGGGGTGCATGCTTGTTCCGTGTGCACCGTTGTGGTCAGCCTTGTGCCGGGCGAGCGGGTTCCGCTCCGCCTGCTTGGGGCCAGGGACGAGCTGACCAGCCGCCCCTGGCGCCCGCCAGCCCGGCACTGGCCGGGATCACCCCTGATCGGCGGGCTTGACGAACAGGCCGGCGGCACGTGGCTGGCCGTCCACCCCGGGATCCCGCGCGTGGCCTGCCTGCTGAACGGCCGTGGCCCCCTCGCCGACCCCGCCCGCCGCCGCAGCAGGGGAGACCTCTCGCTGCGCGCCGCCGCCGAGGGCCCGGGTTTTCTCGGCCGGCTCGCCGGCGACCTGGACGCGCTCGCCGCCTATGACCCCTTCCACCTGATCTGCGCCACCCCGGACTCGGTGACCGCGCTGACCTGGACCGGTACTGACCCAGCGGCGCCCGCGGTGCGCCCGGTCGTCCGCGACCTCGGCCCGGGCACGCACCTGTTCACGAACGCCGGGCACGCCTACCCGGTGGAACCCGGTGACCCCGTCGCCGAGCCGAAGGCCGCTCATTTCGCCGACAAGTTCGCCGCCGCCCGCCCGTCCGCCGACCCGGCGCTACCCATCGCCCAGGCCTGGGGCGACTGGCTCACCCTGGCGTCCGGCGACGGCGTCGACCCGGCCGACCCGGCTGCCATCATCGTCCGCCGCGACCTGCCCGACGGCCGGGTCTACGGCACGACCTCGGTGACGCTGGTCGCGCTGGCCGAGGGAGCGGTCCGCTACGACTTCCAGCCACGCCCGGGCAGCCCGGACGGCTGGTATCCGGTAACTGTTGGGTAGGAAGCGGGCGTGCGCGACTACGGTTCATGCAGGCACAGGAGCAGGATCACCCTCGCCGCTTGCATCACGGCGGTTACGGCGGCCACGCTGGCCGCCCCAGCCGCGGTCGGCACCGCCACCATCAGCACCGCCACCGCCACCGTCAGCGCCGGCGCGCCCGACCTGCCGTCCTCCGCCCAGGGCACGTCCGCGGTCCAGGTGACGGTGCGCCCCGGCGCGATCAGGCTGCCGGCCGCGGCGACGCGGGCACCGGCCACGACGGCGGACTGCGAGCGCGCCGACGGCATCGCCTGCTTCGATCCCGACCAGCTCAGGGCCGCCTATCAGCTGCCGCCGCTGTACGCGAAGGGGATCACGGGCAAGGGCGTGACGATCATGATCGTCGAGTCGTTCGGCTCGCCGACGATCAGGGCCGATCTCGCCGCGTTCGACCGGCAGTTCGGCTATCCCGCCCCGCCGGAGTTCAGGATCATCGCCCCGGTCGGCAAGATACCGGCGTTCAATCCGGGTAATACGGACATGGCGGGCTGGGCGGGGGAGACCACGCTCGACGTGGAGTACGCGCACGCCCTCGCTCCCGGCGCGAACATCCTGCTGGTCGAGACCCCGGTCTCGGAGACCGAGGGGGTCACCGGCTTCCCGCAGATCGTGCGGGCCGAGGAGTACGCCCTCGCCCACTACAAGGTCGGGGTGATCAGCCAGTCGTTCAGCGCGACCGAGGAGACGTTCACCGGCTA
Source organism: Trebonia sp. (assembly GCA_033854775.1). Taxonomy (GTDB): domain Bacteria; phylum Actinomycetota; class Actinomycetes; order Streptosporangiales; family Streptosporangiaceae; genus Trebonia. The sequence continues at coordinate 1,367 of JAWWPV010000922.1, read as the reverse complement.
CGCGCAGCTCGCCCCGCTGCGCGCCGCGTACAAGGACGCCGACAGCTCCCACGTGACCGTCCTCGCCGCATCTGGCGACGCCGGCGCCACCGACTACCAGTCCGACCAGGTGGACTACTACACAAGCCGGGTCACCTCCTGGCCGGACAGCGACCCCCTCGTCACGGCGGTCGGCGGCACCCAGCTGCGGCCGCAGGGTGCCGGGTATAAGTCGGTGGCCTGGAACGACACCTACGACCGCGCGTGGACCCTGTACGCCGAGGGGTCGACAGAACCGGACCCGTCGGCCAGCGGCGGCGGCAGGTCCGAGTTCTTCGCCCGCCCGTCCTACCAGGACGGAGTCAAGGCCGTCACGGGCGCGCGGCGCGGCGTGCCGGACATCGCGATGAGCGCGGCCTGCGACGGCTCGGTGAGCATCTACAGCAGTTACCAGCCTGGTCAGGTTGGCTGGTCGCTGTCCTGCGGCACGAGCGAGGCGACCCCGGAGTTCGCCGCGATCGTGGCGCTCGCCGACCAGGTCGCCGGCCACCCGCTCGGCCTGATCAACCCGGCCCTCTACCGGCTTGAGGCGGAGCACGCCCCGGGGATCGTGGACGTCACCTCTGGCAACAACACCGTCTCCTTCAGCCAGGGCGCGGACCAGAAACCGGTCACGGTCAAGGGCTACCCGGCCGGCCAGGGCTACGACCTGGTCACCGGCGTCGGCACGGTCAACGCCAACGAGTTCGTCTACGAGCTGGCGGGCGGCTGATTCGGAGCCCGCGGGCAGGTAACTCGGCCCGGCGCGTCCAGTGAACTGTTAACGATGCGGTTAACAGTTGCCGAAGCCGCCGGACCAGGTCCGCGAGTCCCGGCGGGTAGACGTCCTCGGCGGTCTCGTCGAGCTCGGTCAGGGTCCACCAGCGGTGGGCCACGATGCCGTCCGAGGCGTGCATCGCCGCCACCGGCCCAAGCGGCCGCTCCTCATCGGGGACCCGGCCGACGAAGTAGTGGTCATGCTGCAAGCAAAGCGTCGGCTTCCCTTCCAGGTACGACCGCTGCACGTTGGAGTTGACGAGCACCTCCTCGGGCGACACGGGAACGTCGGCCCAGCCGGTCTCTTCGAAGAGCTCCCTGCGGGCGGCGGCGCGGAAGTCCTCCCCGGCTTCGACGCCGCCGCCCGGCGTGCTCCAGTGCTTCCCCTTGGGCGGCGCGTCGTCGTAGTAGAAGAGCAGCACCCGCTCCGCCGGATCGATCGCGATCACCCGTCCCGCCAGCCGCACAGGCAGCGCAGACTCATCCACCAGCTCATCCACCAGACCATTGTCCGCCACCAGGCACCACGGCCCGTCCTCCCCGTGTGCCGTCGGGCCGGCTCCAGCCGGCCC
>JAWWPV010000921.1:0-4542 GCA_033854775.1 Trebonia sp. | reverse complement strand
GGCCGGGCAATGCCCGGCCGACGACTGCTATTTGCGGGGAAGTTGACCTATTACCGGCGGAGTTGACCCATTTCCGCGGAGTCGCCGCCAGGAGCCGTCGGCCCGGCGCCCGCCGCTTCGCTGCCGGCCCGGTCAGTGGTCGCGGACGTAGAGCTTGCTCGCCCCGTAGCCGGGGTACGCGGCCAGCAGCCGGAAGTGGCCGGAGAACCAGGATTGCAGGGCGGGCGTCCACGGGATGCGCGCCGTGGCGCCGCCCGACAGCCACACGTAGCGCGCCTGCCCGAAGATGGCCTCCCAGCCGGCGACAACCTCTGGCATCTTCCCGGCCCCGGCCTGCGGCGACACGCCGCCGCTGAGCGCGAGGGTGGCCGCGAGGGAATCGACGAGGTCGGGGCAGCCGGGGCCCGGCGCCTCGAACCGGTTCGCCGCGATCGCGAACGAGACCTGGTCGGCGACCAGGCAGGACCCGGCCGGAACGAGCGCGGACACGTTCGCGGGGCTCGCCGGGACGCGCGCCGGCTCCAGTTCCCGCGCCTCGATGCCCGCGATGGCGACGATGACCACGGCGATCGCCGCGGCGAGGACCCGCCGGGCCAGCCTGGCCTGGCTGGCCGTGCCGCGGATCAGGCAGGCGAGGCTCGCGACGGCGGCGCCGACGGTAATGGCGAGCCAGGGCGCGGGGAAGTCCGGGTAGTGGTAGAAGAACGCCGAGTAGCCCATGATGGCGGCCGTCGCGAGCACCGCCGTCACCAGCGCGAACCATTCCAGCGTCGTCCGCTGGCGGAGTCCGCGCAGGTACCCCGCGGCGATCAGCGCGATGCCGACGGCCGCCGCGGCGTACGCCGGCCAGCCCGCCGCGACGGTGTGCGTGGAGGCCTCGGCGCCCATGGAGAACAGCGTGTGCGAGGTCGTGCCGGGGGCGACGAGATTCCCGCCGCGGCCAAGCACGTCGATCAGCCCGGTCAGGTGGGCGAGCCGCAGCGAGATCGGCACGAACGAGCCGGCCCGGCTGACCTGGTAGAGCAGTGTCTGGCGGATGAATCCCGCCGGGTCGGCGAGCGCGAACGGCCCGGCGAGGACAGCGAAGCCGGCCACCGTGCCGCCGGCGAGGGCACCCGCGCGCTTAGCCCGTGACGTCTCGGCCGGCGGCCTCGCGATCAGGCAGGCGGCGAGGAGCACGGCCGCGGGGAACGCGGCCCAGAACTTGATCGCGACACCGAAGCCGAACGCCACGCCCGCCCAGGCGAGCCAGCGCGGGCTTGCCAGCCGGCCCTGGCGGAACGCCGCGTTCGCCGCGAGCAGGCAGGCCAGGTTCATCCACTGCTCAAGCAGCAGCGTCCGCCCGGACAGCACGTCCGCCGGGTACACCGCGAGCAGCCCGGCGGTCACCGCGCAGGCCAGCGCGCCTCGGTGCCTGACGAGCCGCCCGGCAAGCGGGATGCAGGCGGTGCTCGCGAGCACGCTGAGGACGCGGGCCGCCGCCAGCCCGGTCGCCTGCGACGTCAGCGACCCGATGAACGCGCCGGGCAGCGCGACGACGATGATGCCTGGCGGCTGGACGAACGCGTAGTCCTTGTAGGGCATTGCGCCGTGCAGCAGCCGCAGCGCCGCGCCGAGGTAGACGCCGTCGTCGTACTCGACCGTGCCCGAGGTCAGGAAGCCGGGCCGGGTGACGAGGAAGAGCCGCAGCGCCAGCGCGAGCACGGTGGCGGTGAGGATCGCCAGGCCGGCGGGCGACATCGAGGCAAGCCGGCGCCCGAGGCCCGCCGCGTCGCCGGCTGACTCGTCCCGTGGCGTGAGTCCCGCCTGGTCACCGGACAAGCCGTCCCTCGCGCGACGGACAGCAGGCATGGTGGACGCTCCGGGAGGGCACGGGGACAGGTCGTCTGGAGTGGCCCAATTTACCAGTCCGGACGGCCTCGTCAGGGCGGACCGCCGCGCCTGGCGGGCGGTGCCGGCTACTCAGCCGGCGACGCGGTGCGCTCCAGGCGGATGATCACCGACTTCGACGTCGGGGTATTGCTCACCGCGGCGGTGGAATCGAGCGGGACCAGGACGTTCGCCTCGGGGAAGTAGGCGGCGGCGGACCCGGCCGGGGTGGGGTACTCGACCACGCGGAAGGCGGGCGCGCGGCGCTCGCCGTCGGACCAGACGCTCACCAGGTCGACGGTGTCCCCGTCCGCGAGGCCCCGCTCGGCGAGGTCCTCGCCCGACACGTAGACGACGCGGCGGCCGCCGTGCACGCCCCGGTACCGGTCGTTGAGCCCGTACACCGTGGTGTTGAACTGGTCGTGCGAGCGGAGGGTCTGCAGCAGCAGGTGACCGGGGGGCACCTCGACGGCGCTCACCTCGTTGACCGTGAACAGCGCGCGCCCCGTGGGCGTCGCGAAGGTCCGCGAGTCGTGCGGCGGCCGCGGCATGGTGAACCCGCCCGGCCGGCTGGTCCTGGCGTCGTAGTCCGCGCACCCGTCGACCACGTTGGCGATGTGCCGCCGGATCACCGAGTAGTCCGCCCCCATCGCGGTCCACCCGAGGTCGTCGCCGAACAGCTCGGCCGCCAGTCCGGTGATAATCGCGACCTCGCTGCGCAGCTGCTTCGACGCGGGAGCGAGCCGCCCGGACGACGCGTGCACCACGCTCATCGAGTCCTCGACGGTGACATGCTGCTCGCCGCTTGCCCGCACGTCCCGCTCGGTGCGCCCCAGGCACGGCAGGATCAGCGCCTCGCGGCCCGTTAGCACGTGCGAGCGGTTCAGCTTGGTGGAGATGTGCACGGTGAGCGCGCACCGGGCGAGGGCCGCCGCGGTCACGTCGCTGTCCGGCGCGGCGGCGGCGAAGTTGCCGCCGAGGCCAATGAATACCTCGGCCCGGCCGTCGCGCATCGCCCGGATCGAGTCGACCACGTCCCAGCCGTGCGCGCGGGGCGGCTCGAACCCGAACTCGTCCCGCAGCCGGTCAAGGAACGCGTCCGGCATCTTCTCCCAGACGCCCATCGTCCGGTCGCCCTGCACGTTGCTGTGCCCGCGCACCGGGCAGGGCCCGGCGCCTGGCCGGCCGATGTTGCCCCGCAGCAGCAGGAAGTTCATCACCTCGCGGATCGTCTCGACCGCGTTCCTGTGTTGTGTCAGGCCCATCGCCCAGCAGACGATGACGCTGTCCGCCGCGATGACGTCGCCGGCGAACTCCTCGATCCGTGCCCGGTCTAGCCCGCTGAGCCGCTCGACCGCCGCCCAGTCGAGTGCGCGCCACGCGGCGGCGGCGTCCGCGAACCCTTCGGTGCGGGAGTCGGTGAACGCGTGGTCGAGGACGCTGGCCGCGCCGGTTTCCCGTGCCGCGTCGTCCCGTTCAAGCAGCGCCTTGTTCACCCCGGCGAACAGCGCCAGGTCCCCGTTGACGCGGACCCGCAGGAACCGGTCGGCGAGCTTCGTCCCGTGGCCGGCGAGACCGCGGGCCTTCTGCGGGTTCTTGAACCGCATCAGCCCCGCCTCGGGCAGCGGGTTGACCGCGACGATCTTCGCGCCCCGCTGCTTGGCTTCCTCCAGCGCGGCGAGCATGCGCGGGTGGTTGGTGCCCGGGTTCTGGCCGACGACCACGATCAGCCCGGCGTGGTCGGAGATGTCCTCCAGGGTGACCGTGCCCTTGCCGATCCCGATCGTCTCGGTCAGGGCCGCGCCGCTCGACTCGTGGCACATGTTCGAGCAGTCGGGCAGGTTGCTGGTGCCAAGCCTGCGCGCGAGGAGCTGGTAGGCGAACGCCGCCTCGTTGCTCGCCCGCCCGCTGGTGTAGAAGAGGGCGCGGTTTGGGTCGTCGAGCGCCCGGAGCCTGCCCGCGATGAGCCGGAACGCGTCCTGCCAGGCGATGGGCGCGTAGTGCGTCGCGCCCGCGGCCAGGTACATCGGCTCGGTGAGCCGCCCGTTGGACTCGAGCCAGTGGTCGGACTGCTCGCGCAGGAACGCTACTGGATGCGCCTCGAAGAAGGCGGCGTCCACCCGCTTCCGCGTCGCCTCCCAGGCCACGGCCTTGGCGCCGTTCTCGCAGAACTCCGCGTGCTTGCGGTGCCCGGCCGCCGGGTCGCCCCACGCGCACGACGGGCAGTCGAACCCGTCCGCCTGGTTGACCTTGAGCAGCGTCCTGACAGAACGCGCCGTCCCCATCTCGGCCAGCGCGTACCGCATGGACACCGCCACGCCAGGCACCCCAACTGCCGAGGTCTCCGGCTCGCCAACCTTCAGCTGCCGCTCATCCGGCGTCCGCATATCACTCATACTGTATACAATGACCTATTCTCGCCTGGCGGCCGATACCGGGACGCATCTTCCGCCACCACCAAATCACGCATAGCACGACAAAGGATAATCGCTCCGGTCCCCTGGGGTCTCCAGGCCCCCGCGCCCACCGCCCGCAGCCAGTCCCAGTCCCGTCATCCCGAACGAGTGCGTGTTCCCTCTTCCAGCGACCCCGCCTCGTTCGGCACGGCCGGTGTCTCGCCAGGGCGGCCGGCCCGCGCGCCACCAGGGGCGCGTCGGTTTTCGAGTTGCCCGT
>JAWWPV010000920.1:0-3093 GCA_033854775.1 Trebonia sp. | reverse complement strand
TGATCTTCACCCTGGCGGACACGGCGTTCGCGTGCGCCTGCAACAGCTACGGGCCGGTGACGGTGGCCGCGGCGGCGGAGATCGTTTTTGTCGCCCCCGCGCACGCCGGCGACGTCCTGACCGCCGAAGCCGTGGTGCGGACCCGCTTCGGGCGCGCGGGAGTGTACGACGTGACCGTGCGCCGCAGCGGCGACGTGATCGCGGAATTTCGCGGGCGCAGCCACGAGCTCGCCCGTCCACGGGGCGGATCCCCTGAGTAGGCGGCCCGTGCCGGCCCGGGATACTGTGCCGGCCCGGGATACTGGCGTCGTGATCTCCCCGTCAGTGCCGCGATCCGGCCGCCCCGCGGATGCCCCGCGCCGCGGCCGCCCCGGTCATGACCTTGAGTCCGTCCTGGCGGTGGCGGTCGAGGTCTTCAACGAACGCGGTTACGACGGCACCAGCATGCGAGATCTCTCGGACCGGCTGGGTATCGCGAAGTCAGCCATCTATCACCATGTGACCGGCAAGGAAGAGCTGCTCCGCCTGGCCCTGGACCGGGCGCTGACCGGCCTGTCGTCCGTGGCGGACCGGGCCCGCGCGCTCGACGCCCCGGCGATCGAGCGCCTGGAATACCTGGTCCGGGGCAGCGTCGAAGTGCTGGAAGCCGAATCGCCCTACGTCACGTTGCTGCTGCGGGTGCGCGGCAATACCACGGTGGAGCGGGCCGCGCTGGACCGGCGGCGCGCGTTCGACCGGTTCGTGGCCGGCCTGGTGAGGGAAGCGCAGCGCGATGGTGACATCGACCCGGACCGCGATGCGCTCATCACGGCCCGGCTGCTGTTCGGCCTGGTCAACTCCATCGTCGAGTGGTACCGGCCGACGCGCCGCGCGGATGCCCGGCCGCTCGCCGACACGGTGTGTGCCATGGCCTTCGACGGCCTGCGGGTCAGGCGAGACTAACCCCGGCGCAGGGATGCGAGGTAGCCGCGCAGGGCCTGGCTGGTGTCCCCGGAGCCCCAGATCCTGAGCACCTGGGGATCAACTGATGCCCGCGCGGCCTCAATGCGCTCGCGGGCGGGCCCGTGGAGCTGGTGCTTCGCGAGGGCGTACATGTCGGCCGGGGCGGCGCACAGCCCATCCGCCCGCCGCAGCGCCGCGACGAGCAGCTGATCCGGCTCGACGACCTCGTGCACCAAGCCGAATGAGGCGGCCTGATCGGGAGTCAGCCGGGCGGCCCCGAGCACCATCGCATCCAGCGCCGGGCCAACGGCATGGCGCATGATCTCCAGGGGCACCGTGGGGAAAGGGACGCCCGCGGCGAGCTCGGTAAGCCCGATGGTGCCGCCCGACATCAGCCGGATGTCGCAGGCGGCCGCCAGCACGCACCCGCCGGCCAGGGCGTGACCGTTGACGGCGGCGACGACCGGCTTCGGATGCTCGAACAGGGTGAGCATCGCCAGGCTCAGCGCCGGCAGGAACTTCTCCACATAAGGCAGGCCGCCGTCGACTATCCGCTTCAGATCCACACCGGCCGAGAAGGACCGCCCGCTGCCAGTCAGCACGACGCCGCGTGAGTCAGCCACCGCGGCCAGGCTTCCGGGAATGGCCTTGAGCAACTCCAGATCGAGCGCGTTCACGGGCCCGTGGTTCAGGGTCAGGATGGCGATGCCGTCGTGGTCTGCCCTCTCGATCATCCATTAATCCTAGGATCCCGGAGCCGCCGTCGGCAGGTGACGGGCGGCCCGTGACCGCTGGTACTACTAGGGCGGTCTGGTGGATCAGGCCCGATGAGTTCTGCCATCTCACGCGGTCTCGTAGGTATGGAGACTCTTCTTCCGGTCGGCGACGTCGAGCTGTGCGTCGACACCGTCGGCTCGGCGACCGACATTCCACTGCTGCTGATCGGCACCACCGTCGCCACCTGGGACGACGCGCTCGTCGAGCGGCTCACCGGCCGGTTCGTCATCCGCTACGACCTGCGGGACACCGGCCGATCGACCACCGTCGACCCCGACTCGCCCGGCTACACGCTGCGCGACCTCGTCACCGACGCCGTCGGTGTACTCGACGGGCTCGCCATCGCCCGCGCGCACGTCGTGGGCATCGCGACGGGCGGTTTCATCGCACAGCTCCTGGCGCTGGACCACCCGTCGCGGGTCGCCTCGCTTGTGCTGGTCGGCACCCGCCCGGTCGCGCCGGGCCCCGTCGACGACGACCTGCCCGAGCACTCCCCGGCGATCATGGCCTACTTCGGCAGCGCTCCACCGGTCGACTGGACCGACCGCACGTCGATCCTGGACGGGGCGGTGGCCGCGGCCCGCGTGTTCTCCGGCTCGCCACAGTTCGACGCCGCCGAGGCCCGCGTCCACGCGGCCGGTGTTCTCGATCGCTCCGGTCCGCACCCGGCGTCGGCGCGCAACGGCCTGCTGAGCGCGGTGTTCTCGAAGCTGGACTGCACGCCACGCTGGCGCGAACGGCTCCCGGAGATCACCGCACCGACACTGGTGGTGCACGGCGCAGCCGACCCGTTCTTCCCGGTGGGCAATGCGAAGGCGCTGGCCGAGGAGATCCCCGGCGCAACCCTGCTGGTCCTCGACGGGGTCGGCGCGGAGCTCCCCAGCCGGGCACACGCGGAGGTGGCCACGGCGGTGCTCGCGCACACGGGCGCAGTAGCCCGGTGGGCGCTCGACACCGCTCGCCGAGCCGATCCGAGCCGCGGAGAAACCTGATCCGCGATCGGCCGCAGGCGGTCGACGGCCTGGAGGGTGGCGTCGTTCAGCGGTCAGCGGATGGCCAAGCCAGCCGCGGCCACTGGCGTCCCTGGTGGCGCTGGTGGCCGCGCGGGGCCCTCGTCCCGGGCCGGACGGCGGCATAGGGTGAGTTACCCGTCCGTAACAGGAGCGCCATGAGCTTCAACCTGGCCACCATGCTGCGGGAGTCCCGCGACGCCAAGCCGGACCACCCGCTGTGCCACATCAGCGACCTGACCTTCAGCTACGCGCAGGTGGACGAGATCTCCGGGCGGGTGGCCAGTGCCTTGCTCGCTAGCGGGCTGCGCCGCGGCGACAAGGTCGCCGTGCAGCTGCCGAACCTGCCGCAGTTCCTGTTCAC
>JAWWPV010000919.1:0-6004 GCA_033854775.1 Trebonia sp. | reverse complement strand
GCGCCGGCCCCGGCCACCGGGCGCGGTAGCGCGGGCCGTGTCGGCGGGCGCGCCGGGCGCGCCGGGGCCACCCACATGGATGGCATGATCGGCTCCGTCCCGCCGAGCCCGGAGCTGCTGGCCAGGGTCGAAGCACTGCCGCCGATCAAGGACGAGCCGAAGGTGGGCCTCGCGCAGGCCCGGGCGGGCGACACCGCGTTCACGCTGCGCAAGCTGCTGAAGCCGATCGCGGTGGCGCTCCTCGCCGGGCTCCTGCTCAACGGGCTCGACGCCGCCGCCAACCTCGCGCTGCCCGCGCTCGTGCGAGGCGGGATCAACCAGGGCGTCCAGGCGCGGATGTTCCACGTGGTGGTGCTGATGGCGCTGATCGGGCTCGCGATCGTGCTCGGCGACTGGCTGGTCAACGTCGCCTCGGCGATGGTCGTCGGGCGCAACGGCGAGCGGCTGCTTTACACCCTGCGGGTGAAGATCTTCGCGCAGCTGCAGCGGCTCGGCCTCGACTTCTACGAGCGGGAGATGTCCGGGCGGATCATGACCCGCATGACCACCGACGTCGACGCGCTGTCGACGTTCCTGCAGACCGGGCTCATCACGATGGTGTCGTCGGTGCTCACGTTCGTCGGGGTGCTGGCGGCGATGCTGATCATCAACGTGGAGCTGGGACTGCTGGTGCTGGCGATCGTTCCGGTGCTGGCAGTGGCGACCGTGGTCTTCCGCCTGAAGTCCTCGAAGGCCTACACCGAGGCGCGCGAGCGGGTGTCCATCGTGAACGCGGACCTCGCGGAGAACGTCGCGGGCCTCCGGGTCACCCAGGCGTTCCGCCGCGAGGGCACCAACCTGGACCGGTTCGCCGGGCGGTCGCTCGCCTACCGTGCCTCCCGGCTGCGGGCGCAGCGGTACATCGCGCTGTACTTCCCCTTCGTGCAGACGCTGTCCACGGTCGCGGCCGCGCTGGTGCTCGTGGTCGCGGTGGGACAGGTCCGCTCCGGTGCGCTGTCGGTCGGCGCGCTGATCGCCTACCTGCTCTACATCGACATGGTGTTCGCACCAATCCAGCAGCTCTCCCAGGTCTTTGACGGCTACCAGCAGGCGGCGGTCGGCCTGGCGCGCATCAAGGACCTGCTGCGGCTGCGCACCACCGTCCCGCCCGCCGCCGACCCCGTGCCGGTGCCCGCCGCCGGGTTCACCGGGCGAATCGAGCTGCGTGACGTGCGGTTCTCCTACGGGAGCGGGTCGACGCTGTCGGGTGCCGACGTCGACGCGAGGACTGCCGGCGAGGCGATCTCCGGGGTGTCGTTCACGATCACGCCGGGCGAGACCGTGGCGCTCGTCGGCCAGACCGGCGCGGGCAAGTCCACGATCGTCAAGCTGATGGCCCGGTTCTACGACGTGACAGGCGGCGCCGTCCTCGTCGACGGCGTGGACGTGCGCTCGTACGACCTCACCGAGTTCCGGCACCGCCTCGGCGTCGTGCCGCAGGAGGCGTACCTGTTCAGCGGCACGGTCGCGGACGCGATCGCCTACGCCCGTCCGGACGCGTCGATGGACGAGATCGAGGCCGCGGCGCGCGACGTGGGCGCGCACGACATGATCACCTCCCTGCCAGGGGGCTACGACCACGAGGTCGGCGAGCGCGGGCGCAACTTGTCCGCCGGGCAGCGACAGCTGATCGCCCTCGCCCGCGCGGAGCTGGCCGACCCGGACATCCTGCTGCTCGACGAGGCGACGGCGGCTTTGGACCTGGCCTCAGAGGCCGCCGTCAACGCGGCCACGGACGCGCTGGCGGCACATCGCACCACGATCGTCGTCGCTCACCGGCTGACGACGGCCGCGCGGGCAGACCGGATCATCGTGATGGACCACAGCAAGGTCGCCGAGATCGGCTCGCACGACGAGCTCCTTGAGCACGACGGCGTCTACGCCGGCCTGTGGTCCGCCTTTGTCGGCCAGACAGAGTACGCCGCCTAGGACGGAGGCGGGAGCGACGGGCCTTGCAGGAGGGCGCCGCCGTCGATCGGGTAGACGCCGCCGGTCATGAAGCTGCCGGCCTTGGACGCCAGCAGCAGGGCCAGGCCGCGGATCTCGGCGGGGTTGCCCATCCGGCCGAGCGGGACGACCGCGCTCCACATCGCGTCCGCCGCGGCCGACGTCGGCTCCTTGCCGCCGAGGTGCGTCTTGAACGGACCTGGGGCGATCGCGTTCACCCGCACGCCCCAGCGGGCCAGGTCGTGCGCGGCCTGCTTGGTGAAGTTCACGACGCCTGCCTTGGCGATCGCGTATGAGTACGGCGTGTACGGGTCGTTGCGCAGGCCGGCCGTGGAGGCCGTGGTGACGATCGAGCCGGAGCGCTGCCGTTTCATGTGCCGCGCCGCCGCCTGCACGGTGTACACCACGCCGTGCAGGTTGATGTCGATCAGCGTGTTGTAGTCCGGCATCGACATGTCGTCCAGCCAGCCCTCGGGCAGCATCGGCGGCCGGCCCCGCGCCACGCCCGCGTTGGCGAAGGCGATGTCGATGCTGCCGTGATCGGCCACGATGTCGTCAACTAGGGCGCGCACGGCGGCAGCGTCGCTCACGTCGAGCGTCCGGCCCGAGACGAGGGACGGCCCGAGAGACTCCACCGCCTGCTTCAGTGCGTCGCCGTCCCAGTCCGCGATGACCACGTTCGCGCCCGCGCCGGCCAGGATCGACGAGAACGCGTACCCGAGCCCGGACGCGCCCCCGGTGACAAGCGCCACCTGGCCCCGGACGTCGAACACATCCTCAAGGACACCCATTTTGCCCGCCTTTCGTCGCTAGCTGCATACCCAGGCTGGCACGCCTCAGGCGGTGACACCTCAGGCGGGCCGCTTCCGCTTGAGGAACCGGTCACGGTTCACCTTCGGGATCGTGATCGCCGCGACCAGGGCCGCGCCGTAGAAGATCTGCTGGATGTAGCTCTGGGTGCCGAGCAGCTGGAAGCCCGCGGTGCCGGTCGCCAGGAAGTAGACCGCGATGAAGGCGCCGAGCGGGTTGATGCGGCCCGGCTTGATCGCGGTGACCCCGAGGAAGACCGCCGCGAAGGCCGGCAGGATCAGGTCGCTGCCCGCCGTCGGGTCGATGGTGCCGTTGGTGCCGGCGTACGCGATCCCGGCCACGCCGGCCACGCCCGCGCCGAGGATGAAGGCCCATGCCCGCATCTTGTTCACCCGGACACCGGTCAGCCGCGCGACCTCACGGGACTGCCCGGTCACCAGCGCCTTCTGGCCGATCGGGGTGAAGCTGAGCACGTACCAGATGACCAGGAAGATCGCCAGGCCGTAGTAGAACTCCAGCGGGATCGACAGGAAGTCGTAGGTGAAGATCCAGTTCGACAGGTTGGTCGACACGATGCCGATGCTGTTGGAGCCGGAGATGATGTAGGTGACGCCCTGCACGATCGTCATCGTCCCCAGCGTCACGATGAACGGGTCGTTGTCGAAGTACACCACGAAGAACACGTTGATCAGGCCGACCACCAGCGCCGCGCCGACCCCCGCCAGGCAGGCGACGACCACGTTGGTGTTGTGCTGCACGTTGAGCACGGCCAGGGTCATCGCCGACAGGCCAAGCGAGGAGCCGAGCGACAGGTCGACGAAGTCGCCCATGACCGTGGGCAGCAGCACCGCCATCACCAGGATGAACAGCACCGCCTGGCCGCCGAGGATGTTGGACAGGTTGCCGATGCTCAGGAACGTCGACGGGATGGCCAGCGCGAACGAGACGAACATCGCGGCGAACACGATGAGGATCGCGTAGCGCTGGATACCCAGGCGCCGGGCTAGGGTCGGCCGGGGCAGTGTCGCGGCCCGCTGTTCCTGGTGGTCCGCTTCCGCGGGAGCGGCATCGTGCGGCGCGCTCATGAGACCTCCTCGCTGGCGCTCGTCGGCCGCATTCGCGGACGCCCTGTGCTTGCCGGCTCACTCGCAAGCTCGCTCACGAGACCTCCCTGGTTTGCCGCAGTGCCGCGGCGCTGATTGCTTCCTCGCTCAGTTCCTCGCCGGAGAGGGTCTCGGTGTGCCGCCCCTGGGTGAGGACGATCACCCGGTCGCAGACCTCCGCGAGCTCACCGAACTCCGTCGTCACCCACAGCACCGCCATCTGGTTCAAGGTGGCGGCCGCCGTCACGAAGCGGTAGATGTCACGGCGGGCGCCGACGTCCACGCCCTGCGTCGGCTCGTGCAGCAGCAGCAGCCGCGGCCGGGCGATCAGCCACTTGGCCATCAGCGCCTTCTGCTGGTTGCCGCCGGAGAACGTCCCGGCGGGGGCCTCCGCGAGCGCGGGCCGGATGAGGAACCGGTCGATGGCGTCTTGCGCGAGCTTGAGCAGCTCGCCGCGGCGGAAGATGCCGCCCCGGTAGTGCTCGTCCTCGACGAGCATGGTGATGTTTTCCCACAGGGTCAGCCCCTGGCTCAGGCCCTGCACCGCGCGGTCGGCGGGGACCAGGGCAATGCGCTCGCGCACGCTGCGCTGCGGGGTGAGCTTGTCGACGTTCAGCCGCTCGGCGCCCAGGCAGAGCGTGCCGCTGAGCGCCTGGCGCGCGCCGAACAGCAGGTACGGCAGCTCTTCGGCGCCCGAGCCGATGAGGCCGGCCACGCCGAGGATCTCCCCGGCGCCGATCTCGAACGACACGTCATGCAGCCGCTCGTCCACCAGGTGCTCGACTGTGAAGCTCTCACCCTGGCCCGGTGCGTCGCCGGCGGATTGCATCGCCTCGCGGGTCAGCTCGACCGCGCGCTCGTCTTCCACCAGGGCGACGACGTTAGACGTGTCGACCGCGGCCTGGCGGGCCGACGCCGAAGCGCCGACGATGAGGTCGACCAGCGCCTCCTCGTCGATGTCGGCGGTGACCTCCTCGGCCACGACCCGGCCGTCCCGCAGCACGACCACGCGCTCGGTGATCGCGCGCACCGCGGCCAGGTCGTGCGAGATGAACAGGACAGCCGCGCCCTCGGCCACGACGGTCCTGATCAGGTCGAAGAGCCGGTCGATCTCCTCTTCCGGCAGGAAGACCGTGGGCTCGTCGAGGATGAGCACGGAGTGCGAGCCGCCGGACCGCGCCCGGTACCGGCGCAGGTCCTCCGCGGCCCGGACGATCGCCAGCCGCGCCTGGTCGACCGGCGCCAGCTCCCCCGCCTTCTGGTCGAGGTCGAGCTGGACCTGGTAGCGCTCCAGGACGGCCCGGGCGGTCCGGTGCTCGGACCGCCAGTTGATCGGGTGCCACCCGCCCGCGGTGATGCGCTGGCCCAGCGTCAGGTTTTCCAGGACGGTCAGCCCGCCCGCGAGCGCCAGGTTCTGGTACACGAAGCTGAGCCCGATCTCGCTCGCCTGCCCGAGCGGCAGCGGCAGCGGGACCTCCGCGCCGCCCACGAGCATGCGACCGCCCGGTTCCGGGTCGTAGACCCCGGACATGATCTTCACGAGCGTCGACTTGCCCGAGCCGTTCTGCCCGAGCAGCCCGACCACCTCACCGCTGTCGATGCGGAGGTCCACGCTGTCCAGCGCCCGGTTGCTGCCGAAAACCTTGGAGATGTTACGCAGCTCGACCGCGGGGGGAGCGGGTGCCTGCTCCAACCTACGTCTCCTTTTTCTTTCGCTGCCTGGGATGTCCATGGATAGGGGACAGCAGCCCGGCGCGGAATCGCCCGCGACCGGGCTGCTGCCCGCCCTCAGAACCGGTGTACGTCAGGTGCTGCCGACCATCGCGCCGTTGAGCGTCGACGCGGAAGTCAGCGCGCTGCCCGACAGGTCCGGCAGCCCAAGCAGCTCACGGAAGCCGTTGACCCAGCTCGTTCCCCACCCGCCGGTCTGGAGGACCTCGACGGCGTTGCCCGGGGTGATGATCCGGTTCGGCCCGATGGCCTTGGCGTAAGAAATGGCCGGCTGCTTCTCCAGCGCCCGGGCGGTCTGCAGGAACAGCAGGTAGCCCGTCCACGGGGGGTAACCGCCGATGTCGCTCTGGACGATGCTGCTGCCCGGCTGGGCC
>JAWWPV010000918.1:0-3893 GCA_033854775.1 Trebonia sp. | reverse complement strand
ACGGTCACGACTACGCCGCCGCCGCCGCGCTTGGCGGCGCGGCCGCCATCCTCGCCGCCCGGCCGCTGCCCGCGGCCGGGGCGCCCGTCATCGTCGTCGCGGACGTCACCCTCGCCCTCGGCATGCTCGCGCGTGCCGTCCTCGACCGGCTACCCAGCGCGACCGTCGTCGGCATCACCGGGTCGTCGGGCAAGACCTCCACCAAGGACCTCACCGCCCAGGTCGTCGAGCGCATCGGACCGACGATCGCGCCGGAAGGCTCGCTCAACAACGAGATCGGGCTGCCACTGACCGTGCTGCGCGCCGACGAGACGACGAAGTACCTGGTCCTTGAGATGTCCGCGCGCGGCATCGGGCACATCGCCTACCTCACCGGCATCGCGCCGCCGCGGATCGGCGCGGTGCTCAACGTCGGCCTCGCGCACGCGGGCGAGTTCGGCTCGATCGACGCGGTCGCCAAGGCCAAGGGCGAACTGGTCGAGGCCTTGCCCGCCGGGACAGCGGGCCCCGCCGGATCGGCGGGCGGGGTCGCGGTGCTCAACGCCGATGACCCCAACGTCGCGGCGATGGCCGCGCGCACCCGGGCCCGCGTGGTCACCACGAGCGTTGCGCACGCCGGCCAGGAAGAGCACGGCGACGCCGACGTGCGGGCGACCGGCCTGACCCTCGACGACCTGGGGCGTGCCTCGTTCACGCTGCACACGCAGGCGGGCAGCGCGCCGGTCACGCTGACGCTGCACGGCGGCCACCACGTCGCCAACGCACTGGCCGCGGCGGCGGTGGCCGCCGAGCTCGGCATGGGGATCACGGCGATCGCGGACGCGCTGACCGCCGCGACCGCGCGCAGCAAGAAGCGGATGGAACTGCATGAGCGCAGGGACGGGGTGCTCGTCATCAACGACGCGTACAACGCCAACCCCGACTCGACGCGCGCCGCCATCGAGGCCCTGGCGCACCTCACGAGTAACGGCAGGCGCGGATTCGCCGTTCTCGGCTATATGGCCGAGCTCGGTGACATCGCGACCGAGAGTCATGAGGAAGCGGGCAGGCTCGCCGCGCGGGCCGGCGCGGCGGTCATCGTTGCCGTCGGCGCCGGCGCCGCCCCCGTGCTTGACGGGGCGCGCGCGACCGAAGGATGGCAGGGCGAGGCGATCGCCGCGCCGGACCAGCAGGCCGCCGTGGCGGCGCTGCGCGGCCGCTTGCGCCCCGGCGACGTGGTACTAGTGAAGGCATCGAAGGCCGCCGGCCTGTGGGAAGTCGCGGATGGCCTGCTCGCGGAGGATGACCAGTGAAGACGATCCTGCTTTCTGGTGCCATCTCGATGATCGTCGCGCTCCTCGGCACCCGGCCGACGATCACCGTGCTGCGCAAGCGCAAACTCGGCCAGGCGATGAGGCTCGACAGCGCGCAGTCCACGCCGGCCCTGAGCAAGAGCGGCACGCCGACCATGGGCGGCATCGTCATCATCATCGCCTCGCTGGTCGGCTACACGCTCGGGCACTGGTTCACCGGCGACCCGATGACCGCCTCAGGCATCCTGGTGCTGTTCCTGATGACCGGCCTCGGGTTCGTCGGCTTCCTCGACGACTTCATCAAGCTGTTCATGCGTCGCAGCCTCGGCCTGCGCAGCGGCGCCAAGCTCCTTGGCCAGGCGATCGTTGGCGTGATCTTCGCGGTGCTCGCGATCCACTTCCCCGACGGCTACGACCTGACTCCGGCGTCGACGCACATCTCGTTCCTCGCCGACTTCGGCGTCTCGATCGGCGCGGTGCTCTTCGTCATCTGGGTGCTGGTCATGGTCACCGCCGCCTCCAACGGGGTGAACCTCACCGACGGCCTTGACGGCCTTGCCTCGGGCGCGGCGATCCTCGTCCTGGCCGCCTACGTGATCATCGGGAACTGGCAGTATCGCAACGACTGCACGGTCGCGCTCGCCTCGAACTGCTACGACGTCCGCGATCCCCTGGACGCCGCCGTGGTCGCCGCGGTGGTGATGGGCGCCTGCTTCGGCTTCCTGTGGTGGAACGCGCCGCCCGCCAAGATCTTCATGGGCGACACCGGCTCCCTCGCCCTGGGCGGCGCGCTGGCGGGCCTCGCCATCGTCACCAGGACCGACCTGCTGCTGCTCCTGCTCGGCGGCCTGTTCGTGATCATCACGATGTCGGTGGTCATCCAGGTGGGCGTGTTCAAGGTGACCAAGTTCAAGACAGGAAAGCCGTTCCGGGTGTTCAAAATAGCGCCCCTGCAGCATCACTTCGAGCAGGTCGGCTGGGCGGAGACAACGATCGTGGTCCGCTTCTGGCTGATCGCCGGCATGTTCGTCGCCCTGGGCTTGGGGATCTTCTACGTGGCCTGGTTCCCCAAGGGATAGCCGTGTCCTTACGGGTCTGGCCGCAGCAGGACGTGGGATACATCAGGCCCTTATAGGGGCCCTTTGTATCCCACATCACGGTCAGGCCTCTCAGGTGCTGGCTTCGAGGGCGGCGGAGACGTCGGCCAGGAGATCTTCGAGGGGCTCGATGCCGCACGACATGCGGATGAGGGCCGGCGGGGCTGTTTCCGCGGGCCAGCGGGCGCGGCGTTCCCAGGAGGACTCGACGCCGCCGAAGCTCGTGGCGGGCACGATCAGGCGCGCGGCGGCGACCACCGCGTCCGCGTCCGCGGCCGTCCCTGACAGCTCGAACGACAGCAGCGGGCCGAAGCCGCGCGGCATCTGCTTCAGCGCCACGGCGGAAGGTGACACCCCCGGGTAATGGACGGCGGTCACGCGCGAGTGGGCGCCGAGGAACGTCGCGACCGCGAGCGCGTTCGCGGACGCTCGCGAGATTCGCAGGTCAAGCGTCTTCAGGCCGCGCAGCACGAGCCAGCTCTCGAACGGGCCGGGGATCGCGCCGCCGTCGGTCCGCCAGGAGAGCACCGCGGTGGCCAGGGCGGCGTCCCTGGTGACGACCGCGCCGCCGAGGACGTCCGAGTGGCCGGACACGGACTTGGTCAGCGAGTACACCGATGCCGCCGCACCGAAGTCGAGTGGCTTCTGCAGCAGGCCCGTCGCCACCGTGTTGTCCACGACGAACGGCGCTCCGGCCGCCGCGGCCGCCGCCGCGAGCGCCGTCAGGTCGGCCACGCGCAGCAGCGGGTTCGTCGGCGTCTCCGCCCACAGCACGGCAGGCCCGGCCCGCAGCGCGCCCGCGACCGCGTCCAGGTCAAGCAGGTCAACCGCGACGGCGCGGGCCCCGTGCGGCCGCAGCCGGGCGGCGAGCGCACGCGTGTTGTAGTAGCCGTCGGCGGGAAACACGATCGTCTCCCGCCCTTCGGCCAGCGCGAGCATCAGCGCCATCGACGCCGCCTGCCCCGAGGCGAACGTCACCGCGAAGGCCCCTGGCCCCTCGATGGCCGCGAGCGCCGACTCCACCGCCGCCCACCCCGGATTCCCGTTCCGCCCGTACCCGGGCCCGCCCCCCGGCTCGCCCTGCGACACGTACACGCTGGTCGGCACCAGCGGAGGCCCGAGCGGCGCCCCCACCGCCCGCTCGGTCCCGCCGTGCACCAGCCGCGATTCCACCGAAAAGTCAAAGTCAGATTCCACCCCCCCATTCTCCCGAACGAGTTCGTGGTCCCACCAGCCCCGCCCATGACACGCGTGCGGGGCGGATAACAGCAAGAAGCGGGGCGGGGCCGCGAACGCCGCGTGGCACAGGCACAATAGAGCCGTGCGGGTCGCGATACTCGGGCCACTTCAGGTCCATGACGACGACGGTGCCGCGATCGCCGTGGCGGGCGCGCGGCTCCGCGGCCTGGTCGCCCGGCTGGCGCTGGCGGGCGGGCAGCCGGTGAGCAACGGCGCGCTCGCCGAGGCCGTCTGGGACGGCGTGCCCCCTGCCGACGCGGCGAAC
>JAWWPV010000917.1:0-7334 GCA_033854775.1 Trebonia sp. | reverse complement strand
AGATCCGCACCAGTCGCACCTTCGAGGACTGGCGCAGCCCGATCAGGCCACGAGTATCGCGGCCCCGAGAGCCGGCGTAACCGGCCCGACACGCCCGACTCGCGATCATGGTGCCAACTACGTGAGCAGGTGCCAACTATCGTGAGTCGGCTCAACCATCCACCCGTAATCGAACAAGGTATCGGGCCAACTAAAATTCACAGGGGCCAAGTATGGATCACAGTCACAGCACGAACCACGAAGCACGAATCGCCGGGCCTCCTGCTTCTTAACGTGCACGTTAAGATTAGCTGCCGTTGGCGTAATGGTAGAAACTCCCAGGAGGCGCGTTGTCCGAGCTCAGGCAATCGGCGCGATCAGCTGCAAGTCGCGGTGCCGGCCAGATAGTCGTGCCAGATGGGTACAAGTGGACCGCGCTGACGATCTCGACCCTGGGCATGCTCATGGCCACGATCGATGGCTCGATTACGCTGATCTCCCTGCCGGACATCTTCCGCGGGATCGGCATCGACCCGCTCCAGGCAGGTAACAGCTTCTACCTGCTGTGGATGATCCTTGGGTTCCTGGTGGTCACGAGCGTGCTGGTGACCACGCTTGGCCGGCTGGGCGATATCTACGGCCGGGTCCGCATGTACAACCTCGGCTTCGCCGTCTTCACCTTCTTCTCGCTCCTCCTCACCGTGACCTGGATGTCCGGCAGCGCCGCGGGGATCTATCTCATCGTCCTGCGGCTCTTCCAGGGCGTCGGCGCGGCGATGCTGATGGCGAACTCGGCCGCTGTCCTGACCGATGCCTTCCCCGCCAAGGAGATGGGCATGGCGATGGGGATCAACCAGGCGGCGGCGATGAGCGGTACGTTCATCGGGCTGGTGCTTGGCGGCGTCCTGGCCCCGATCAACTGGCGGCTCGTCTTCCTGGTCTCAGTGCCCATCGGGCTGTTCGCCACTATCTGGGGCTACCTCAAGCTGCGAGAGCTGAGCCAGCGCAGGCCGGCCCGCATCGACTGGCCCGGCAACCTCACCTTCGCCGTCGGGCTCATCCTGATCATGGTCGGCATCACCTACGGAATCGAGCCGTACCGGGCCGACACCATGGGCTGGACCAACCCGCTGGTAATAGCCGAGATGGCCGGCGGCGTGGCGCTGCTCATCGCGTTCGGCATCATCGAGACCAAAGTCGCCGAGCCGATGTTCCGCATCCAGCTGTTCAAGATTCGCGCGTTCACCGCCGGAGTGCTGGCCAGCTTCCTGGCGGCGCTCAGCCGCGGCGGGCTGATGTTCATGCTGATCATCTGGTTGCAGGGGATCTGGCTCCCGCTCCACGGATACGACTTTGCCCGGACGCCGCTCTGGGCCGGGCTGGCGATGCTGCCGCTTACCGTCGGGTTCCTGGTCTCTGGCCCGCTGTCCGGCATCTTGTCGGACCGCTTCGGTGCCCGCCCGTTCGCCACCGGCGGCATGGTCGGCACCGCGATCGCGTTCGTGCTGCTCGAACTGCTGCCGGTCAACTTTCCCTACTGGCTCTTCGCCATCCTGCTGTTCTTCACCGGGGTGGTGATGTCCTCGTTCGGCTCGCCGAACCGGGCCGCGGTCATGAACAGCATTCCCGCCGAGCACCGCGGAGCCGGATCGGGGATGAACACCACGTTCCAGAACTCCGCCCAGGTCCTGTCGATCGGGATCTTCTTCAGCCTGATGATCGTCGGGCTGTCCTCCTCCCTACCGCAGAGCCTGTACCAGGGGCTCGTCGCTCACGGCGTATCGCCGGCCGCGGCGACTCGCGTCTCGCATCTGCCGCCGGTCTCCACGCTGTTCGCCGCGTTCCTTGGCTACAACCCGGTCCAGCACCTCGTCGGCCCCAGCGTGCTGTCCCACTTGACCGCCGCCCAGCAGGCGACCCTGACCGGCCGGAGCTTCTTTCCCACGCTGATCACCGCGCCGTTCAGGGCCGGGCTGCACGTGACATTCGACTTCGCGATCGTGGCGAGCCTGGTGGCCGCGGCCGTCTCCTGGACCCGGGGCGGCAAGGTCGCCACCGTGGCGCCGACTGCAAGCCCTGCCGCTGTCCGGCCCGGCGACGCCGGCAGCACGGACGCCGCAGACGACGAGCTGGCCGGCGCCGGGGATTCGGAGGTGATTGCCTGATGACCGGCAAAAGGGCGGCGACGCAGGCCAAGCCGGTCCTGTGGCGCATCGGCGAGGTGGCCAAGCTGACCGGCGTCACCACCCGGGCGCTGCGTTACTGGGAAGAGCTCGGGCTTCTTCGGCCGGCCAGCCGCACTGACGGCGGCGAGCGCCTCTACACGCCGGCCGACCTGCGCCGGGTGACCAGAATCCGGGACCTGCAAGAACTTCTGGGCTTTTCCCTGGAAGAGGTCAAAGCCGTCCTTAACACCGGGGACGTCGACGTGCTCGACCGCGTCCACTCCGAGCTCAGGGACGGCGAGGTGTCCTCGTCGCGTCGCCGCGAACTTCTGGACGAGGCCATCGCCGCCAACGACCAGCTCGTCGGCCGCCTGGACGACACCCTAACCCGCATCGGCGCACTGCGTGACGAGCGGGCCGCGATAGCGATCCGGCTACGCGAAACCCGCGACCACCTTGGCCGGGACACCAGCTCCTAATCGGGCGGCGCCCATCGGCGAGTCATGATCCTGCCCTGACGGGAGCGGGCGCCTTCGTGGCAGTCACTGAAGGGGTGACCTTTCAGGAATGAGTAGTGTCGGCAGCGCGTAGTCTTCCGAACATGTCCCGACGTTCCCTGACGCTGGCCATCACCGGCCTGGCGACCGTGGCCGCGATCGCGGTGGCGGTGCTGATCCCCGTGCCGTATGTGATCCTCACACCGGGGCCGACGCTGAATACGCTCGGCATGGACTCCTCGGGGAAGCCGCTGATCTCGATCACCGGCCACCAGACGTACCCGACGAAAGGTCACCTGAACCTGGTGACGATCAGCTATCAGGGCGGCCCAGGGTCGGACCTGAACGTCTTCCAGGCGCTGCGCGCGTGGCTGGCCCCTTCTGAGGCCGTGGTCCCCGAGAGCGAGCTGTTCCCGCCCGGGCAGTCCGCGCAGCAGACGCAGGCACAGGACACGCAGCAGATGGCGTCCTCGCAGCAGCTGGCCACCGCCGCCGCGCTGAGTGAGCTGCACATCAACTACACGCCGCAGGCCGAAGTGCTCTCCACGGTTCCCGGCTACCCGGCGAGCAAGTCACTGAAGGCCGGGGACATCATTGAGGCGGTGGACGGCAAGCCGGTGACGGGGCCGCCGTCGCTGAGCTCGATGATCACCGCGCACCCCGCGGGCAGCACCCTCCAGCTCGAGGTCCTGCGGGCAGGAAAGACCCTGACGGTGCCAGTCACGAGCAAGCTGTCGAACGGGGCGCCGGTGATCGGCGTCCAGGTTCAGCAGACCTACAAGTTCCCGTTCAACGTGCAGATCACCGTGGGCGCCATCGGCGGGCCGAGCGCCGGCATGATGTTCGCGCTCGGGATCATCGACATGGTGACGCCGATGAACCTGACCGGCGGGACGTTCATCGCGGGCACGGGGGAGATCACGGCGTCGGGTCAGGTGGAGCCGATCGGCGGCATTCAGCAGAAGATGGTGGGCGCCCGCAACGCCGGCGCGACCGTCTTCCTTGCCCCCGCGGGCAACTGCTCCGACACGGCAGGCGCGGTGCCCGCCGGGCTGCGGGTCGTGAAGGTGTCGACCCTGTCCCAGGCGGTCTCCGACCTGGAGGCGATCAAGGCGGGCAAGTCGGTCCCTTCCTGCTGAGACGCGCTAACAGTTACACCCGCATGCTTCATAGCTTCACCTACGGTGGCGTAGGCTGCGGCTAGCAGGACCGTCGAAGGGAGCACGTGCCAGTGGCACTTCGGGTACTCGTCGACGCGACTGACGTGCCGACTGACCGGGGCGCGCTCGGCCGCTACGTTGACGGGCTTATCGGTGCCCTAGTCGGGACCGGGGTGGACCTGGCAGTGGCCTGCCAGCGTGCCGACGATGAACGCTACGCGCGGCTGGCACCTGGCGCCAAGATCGTCGCGGGCCCCGTCGGGCTCGGCCACCGCTCGGAGCGGCACGCCTGGGAGCAGACCGGCCTGCCGGTAGTGGCGGAGCAGGTTGGCGCGGACGTCATTCACATGCCCAACTACTCGATGCCGCTGCGCCCAGGCCGGCCCACCGTGGTGACCATCCACGACCTCTCGTTCTTCACCGACCCGGATCGGTACTCGGAGATCAACGCGGTGGCGCTGATGTCGGCGACCAAGACGGCGGCCAGGCAGGCCGCGCGGCTGATCGTCCCGTCCAACGCGACCAGGGACGAGTTGGTCCGGGTGCTCAGCATCGATCCAGGGAGGATCGATGTCGCCCACCACGGGGTCGACCACCGCCTCTTCCACCGGCCCGACGAGGTCCAGGTCAGCCGGGTCACGGCGCGCCTCGGGCTGCACGGCAAGCCGTATGTCGCGTTCCTTGGCTCGCTGACGCCGCGCAAGAACGCCCCGGCCCTGGTCAGCGGGTGGGCCGCGGCAGTCGCCGACCTGGCAGAACCGCCCGCGCTCGTGCTCGCCGGCGGTGGCGGCTGGAGCCAGGAGCTCGACAAGGCCGTCTCCGGGGTCCCGCCGCACCTGCGGCTCATCCGGCCCGGTTACCTCCCGTTCGCCGACCTGCCCGGCTTCCTCGGCGGCGCGATCGTGGTGGCGGCGCCGTCCCGCGGCGAGGGGTTCGGCCTGGCCGTGCTTGAGGCGATGGCGTGCGGCGCTCCGGTGCTGACGACCTACCGGACCTCACTGCCCGAGGTTGGCGGCGACGCGGTGGCGTACACGGAGCCGGACGCGGACTCGATCGCCGTCACGCTCCGCGCGCTGCTCGACCATCCGGAACGCAGGACCGCGCTCAGCGAGGCGGGCTACGCCAGGGCACAGGACTTCACCTGGGCGGCATCAGCGGCCGCCCACGTGGCCAGCTACAAGCGGGCCGCGGATCAGCGAGCTGCGTACGCCCGAAGCTGAGGTGACCGGGACCTCTCGCTTGGTAACGAAAGAGTCGCCGTCCTTGTAACGCAACTGCGGCGAATTCTTCTGTGCCTGGGGGTACCACCAAGATGTGGTGAGTATGCTGCGTAAGTTGCCGGGCCACCGGCGGCCTCTGCTGTCCATGGAACCGACCGCTAAGGTGACGCAACCTATGCCGCGCGAACCGCTTGAGGCGATCCTGCTTGTCGGGGGCAAGGGCACTCGGCTCCGCCCGCTCACCTTGTCCGCCCCCAAGCCGTTGCTGCCCACGGCCGGTGTGCCCTTCCTGGCGCACCAGCTGGCCCGCGCGGCGGAGTGCGGCGTCACGCACGTGGTGCTGGCGACCTCCTACCGGGCCGAGATGTTCACCGCGGCCTTCGGGACGGGCGCGCAGTTCGGGCTGTCGATCGATTACATGTACGAGTCCGAGCCGCTTGGCACCGGCGGCGGCATCCGCAACGCGGCCAACCTGCTGCGCGGCGCCCCCGACGACCCGGTCGTCATCCTGAACGGCGACATCCTGTCCGGGCACGACCTTCCCGCGCAGGTAGACCTGCACAGGAAGAAGGAAGCGGCGGTGACGCTGCACCTGGTCCCGGTGGATGACCCGACCCGGTACGGCTGCGTGCCCACCGACGTCAGCGGGCGGGTCACCGCGTTCGTTGAGAAAACACCGAACCCGGTCACCAACCAGATCAACGCGGGCTGCTACGTCTTCCGCCGGTCCGTGATCGACCAGATCCCGGTCGGCCATGTGGTTTCGGTGGAGCGGGAGACCTTCCCGAGCCTGATCGAGGCCGAGGCGGTCGTCATGGGCTACGCCGAGGCCGCGTACTGGCTGGACGTCGGGACCCCGGAGGCGTTCGTGCGCGGCTCGTGCGACGTCGTGCTCGGCACGCTGCCCTCATCGGCCCTGAGCCGCTCGCCCGGCGAGTTCCTTGTGCTCGAGGACGCTAGCGTGTCCGCCGACGCGCGACTGTCCGGCGGGACAACCGTCGGGCGCCGTGCGGTGGTTGAGGCCGGCGCCGTCGTCTCCGGCAGCGTGATCTTCGACGGCGCCGCCATCGGCCCCGGCGCGATCGTCCGCGACAGCATCGTCGGCAAGGACGCGGTCATCGCCGGCGGCGCGTCACTGCACAGCGTCGTCATCGGCGACGAGGCCTACGTCGGACCGGGCAACGAGCTCGCCAAGGGCCTGCGGCTCTGGCCGGGCACGCGCCTGGAGGCGACCTCGGTGCGCTTCTCTTCCGACGCTTAGTTCTAACCGCGCCCCGGCCCCACGGCCGACGTCTAACATGAGAGACCGTGGCGGGCAAAGGATTGCTGCCTGACTTCGGCGGCGTGATGGCGGCCTGCGATGGCTGACGCGATGGCGGAGCGCGAGTGGGTCGCGCCGTTCGCCGTCGAGGTGCGGCGCACGCTCTCCGTGCAGGGCCGGGGCAGGGGCGACCCGACGTTCAAGACTGACGAGGCGGGCGCGATCTGGCGGACGTCGCTGACCCCGGACGGGCCGGCCACGGTCCGCGTGCTGCCCGCGCCAAGCCAGACCACCCGCGTGCGGGCGCAGGCCTGGGGGCCCGGTGCGCAGTGGCTGCTCGACGCGCTCCCCGGCGCTCTTGGCCTCTACGACGATATTTCGGGATTCGAGGCTCTGGTCGCCGACGCCCACCCCGTCATCAGGGACGCCGCGCGGCTGCACCCCGGGCTGCGGATCGGCCGTTCCGGCCGTCTCATGGAGGCGCTCGTTCCCGCGATCCTCGAGCAAAAGGTCGTCATACTCGAAGCCCACCGCGCCTGGCGGATCCTGCTGGCGAAGTACGGCACGCCGCCCCCTGGCCCCGCCCCTCGGGGCATGCGCGTCTTCCCGCCGCCGAGCACGTGGCGCCGCATCCCGTCCTGGGACTGGCACAGGGCCGGGGTGGAGGGCGTCCGCGCCGAGACGATCATCAGGGCCTCGAGCGTGGCCGACAGCCTGGAGCGGCTGCTCACGGTGACCCACGAGGAGGCCGACCGCAAGCTGCGGACCATTCCCGGCATCGGCGTCTGGACATCGGCCGAGGCCAGGCAGCGGGCGGCGGGCGACCCGGACGCGGTCTCCGTCGGCGACTATCACCTGAAGAACATCGTCGGCTGGGCCCTCGCGGGGAATCGCCGGTCAAGCGACGAGGAGATGCTGGCGCTCCTTGAGCCGTTCAAGGGCCACCGGCACCGGGCTACGCGGCTGATCGGCCTCAGCGGGGGTACCGGCACCACGGCCGGCCGTCCCGCCGGCTCGGCAACGGGCGCAGCCCGCTACGGCACCGGCGGCCC
>JAWWPV010000916.1:0-3965 GCA_033854775.1 Trebonia sp. | reverse complement strand
CAGCTGCCGGTCTCGCTGATCGTCGCCGTGGTCATCTTTGTCCTGACCGGCCTGTTCCTGCGCTATCACCGGGCCGGCCGCGCCATCTACGCGGTCGGCGGCAACCCGGCCGCCGCCAGGGCGGCCGGCATCAAGGTCGAGCGGGTCAAGATCGGCGTCTACATCGCCGGCAGCATGCTCGCCGCGATCGGCGGGCTCATGGAGGCGGGCCGGGTCTCGGCCGTCACCGGCCAGCAAGGTTACGGTGAGGGCATCATCTTCTCCGTCTTCGCCGCCGCGGTGATCGGCGGCGTGAGCCTGAAAGGCGGGCGTGGCAACATGGTCGGCGCGGCGTCCGGGGTGATCCTCCTGGGCATCGTCGGCGACATCCTTGACCTCGCCAACGTGTCGAACTACTGGATCGAGGCCATCGACGGCGCGGTGATCCTCTTCGCGCTCTTCCTGGCCAGGGTGGTCGGCGGCGAGTCGACCGCGGAAGAAAGGTAAGGACGCATGGCGGAACTGAGCGGGCTCGCGGCGGTTGTCACCGGGGGCGGGTCGGGGATCGGGCTGGCGGTCGCCCGGCTGCTCGCGGCGCGCGGCGCGCGGGTCGCGGTGCTCGACCTCAAGCCGACGGACGAGTTCCCCGGCCTGAGCGCCGACGTCACGGACGACGCGTCGGTCCTGGCGGCGGTCGACGCCGCGGCCGGGCACCTCGGCGGCATCGACATCCTGGTGAACAACGCGGGCATCGGCGCGAAGGGGACGGTGGCCGACAACACTGACGACGAGTGGCATCACGTGTACGACGTCAACGTCGTCGGGATCGTCCGGGTTACCCGCGCCGCGCTGCCCCACCTGCGCGCCTCGGCGCACGCCGCGATCGTCAACACCTGCTCGATCGCGGCGACCGCCGGCCTGCCGCAGCGCGCGCTGTACTCGGCGACGAAGGGCGCGGTGCTCTCGCTGACGCTCGCGATGGCCGCCGATCACCTGCACGAGGGCATCCGGGTCAACTGCGTCAACCCGGGTACCGCCGACACCCCGTGGGTGGGCCGGCTCCTCGCGGGGGCCGGCGACCCGGCCGCCGAGCGCGCCGCCCTGGAGGCCAGGCAGCCGATGGGACGGCTGGTCACCGCGGACGAGGTGGCGGCGGGCATCGCCTACCTCGCCAGCCCCCTCGCGGCGTCGGTCACCGGCACGGCGCTGGCGATCGACGGCGGAATGGCCGGCCTGCGCCCGGGGCCGCGTTCGTGACCGGCGGTCGCCAGGCCGCCCCCGTGGCGCCGCTGCCGTCGCGGCGGCTTGGCCGGTCGCGCGTCTCCGTCACCGAGCTGTCCTTCGGCGGCGCGGCCATCGGGGGCCTGTACACCGAGGTGAGCGACGACGACGCGCGGGCCGCCGTCGACGCGGCCTGGGAGGGCGGGATCCGGACCTTCGACACCGCGCCGCACTACGGCCTCGGCCTGTCCGAGCGCCGGCTCGGCGACGCGCTCAGGCGCCGTCCGCGCGACGAGTACGTGATCTCCACCAAGGTCGGCCGGCTGCTCGAACCCGCGGTTCCCGGTCCCGACGGCACCAGTGCCGGCAGCACGGGCGGGCGCGACACCCAGGAGGGCTTCGACATCCCCGCCCGCTACGTCAGGCGGTTCGACTTCAGCGCCGACGGCGTGCGGCGCAGCCTTGAGGCGAGCCTGGACCGCCTCGGCCTTGACCGCGTCGACATCGCGCTCATCCACGACCCCGACGACCACGGCGAGCAGGCCTTCCGCGAGGCCTACCCGGCGCTTGAGCGGCTGCGCGGGGCGGGCACCGTCCGCGCGATCGGCGTGGGCATGAACCAGGCCGCGATGCTCACCAGGTTCGTCACCGACACCGACGTCGACACGGTCCTGGTCGCCGGGCGCTACACGCTGCTCGACAAGAGCGCCGCCAGTGAACTGCTGCCGGCGGCGCTGCGCCGCGGCGTGTCGGTCATCGCCGGGGGAGTGTTCAACTCGGGCGTGCTCGCCGCCCCCGTCGCGGGCGCGACCTACGACTACCACGCGGCACCGGGAGAGCTGATCGAAAAGGCCAGGCGGCTCGCGGAGACGTGCGCGCGCTACGGCGTGCCGCTGCGGGCGGCGGCGGCCCGCTTCCCGCTCACCCACCCCGCGGTCGCGAGCGTGCTCATCGGCGTCCGCAGCGCGGCCGAGGTCACCGACGCGCTCCGGCTGCGCGCCCTTGACATCCCCGGCGCGCTGTGGGATTCCCTTGCTACCGCTGACGAGAGAGGCCGGCCATGAGGATCGCCCTGCAGGCGCGCATGGCGGAGCTGCTCGACACGCCGCACGACTACTCGGCGGCCGGCGGCGACGCCGTGCTCCCCGTGGTCTGGCAGCTTTGACCGTCGTCGACGCCCACCATCACGTGTGGGACCTCGCGGTCAGGGACCAGCCATGGATCGCCGGCCAGGAGATGGCCGCGATCAGGCGTACGTTCACCGTCGATGACCTGCGGCCGGCCGCGCGAGCCGCCGGGGTCGACGCGACCGTGGTCGTGCAGACCGTCACGGTGGCCGAGGAGACGCCGGAACTGCTCGCCGTCGCGGACGCCGACCCCCTGGTCGCCGGCGTGGTCGGCTGGACCGACCTGACGAGCCCCGCGGTCTCCGATGAGCTGGCCAGGCTGGCCGGCGGCCCTGGCGGCGGCCGGCTGGCCGGCGTCAGGCACCAGGTGCAGTCAGAGCCCGACCCTGACTGGCTGCGCCGCCCCGACGTCATCCGCGGCCTGCGCGCCGTCGCCGCGGCGGGCCTGGCCTACGACCTCGTGATCCTGCCGCACCAGCTCCCCGCGGCCACGTACGCCGCGGCGGCCGTGCCAGGCCTTACGCTGGTCCTTGACCACGCGGGGAAGCCGCGGGTCGCCGGCGGCGACGTCAGGCCCTGGGCGGCGGCGGTCCGTGAGCTCGCGGCACTGCCGAACACGACGTGCAAGCTGTCCGGGCTGGTGACCGAGGCGCCGCGCGGCGCACCGTCGCACGCGCTCGCGGCGGTGGCCGGCGTGGTACTCGACGCCTTCGGCCCCGACCGGGTCATGTTCGGCTCGGACTGGCCCGTCTGCCTGCTCGCCAGTGACTACGCCGGCGTGATGGCACTGGCCAGGTCGCTGACCGCCGGGCTGTCGCCGGCCGAACGGGCGGCGGTGTTCGGCGCGACGGCGGCCCGCGCCTACCGGCTCAGCGGTATCGCCGGGACGGGAGACGCAGCTAGCGGAGGGGGAGCGGGGCCGTGGCACTGACGGACGAGGCGATCGGCAAGATCAAGGAGATGATCATCTCCGGCCGGGTACGGCCGGGGGAGAAGCTGCCAAGGGAAGCCGACCTCGCCGCCGAACTCGGCCTGTCCCGTAACTCGCTGCGCGAGGCGGTGAAGGCACTCACCCTGATCAACGTTCTCGACGTGCGGCAGGGGGACGGCACGTACGCGACGAGCCTGGCGCCGTCACTGCTGCTCGAGACGTTGAGCTTCATCATCGATTTCCACCGTGACGACACCGTGCTTGAGTTCCTTGAGGTGCGCCACATCCTTGAGCCGGCCGCCACCGGGCTGGCGGCCGTGCGGATGTCGCCGGAGGAAAAGGCCGAGCTCGGCAAGATCCTGGACGCCGTCACCGTGGACTCGCCGGTCGATGACTTCGTCGCCACCGACCTTGAGTTCCACCGGAAGATCGCCGTCGGCTCGGGTAACTCGGTGCTCGCGTCGCTCGTCGACAACATGTCGCTGCCGACGGCGCGCGCCCGGATCTGGCGGGGCATGACGGAGCCCAGGGCCCTGGAGCGCACGCTGGCCGAGCACCGGGCCATCCACGGCGCGATCCTGTCCGGCGACGCCGACCTGGCCCGGTCCTGGGCGACGGTGCACGTCGCCGGCATCGAGTCCTGGCTGCGCACCACCCTGACAGAGTTAGGCCGCGGCGCCCTTTCCCCGTGTGCCGTCGGGCCGGCT
>JAWWPV010000915.1:0-6067 GCA_033854775.1 Trebonia sp. | reverse complement strand
CGTCATCGCGGCCTGCCGGGCAGAGCTCGCGCGGTACAAGTGTCCGCGACGCATCGAGTGGGCGCGCTCGCTCCCGCGCACCCCGAGCGGGAAGATCTCGCGCCGGCAGGTGCGCGAGGCGATCGGCGGGTGACGAGCGCTACCGCTGCGGAGTGATGGCCCTGTTGCGCAGGATGCCGATATGTTCGATCTCCAGCTCGACAACGCAGTCGGCCGGAAGCCGGCGGCCCTGCTCGAAAGCCGATCCGCTGCGGATCGTTCCCGAGCCCCAGACCTCGCCGGCGAAAATGCTGCGGGCCTGGCTGAGGTCGGCAACTACATGCTTCCACGTGAAGTTCGCCTCGGCGGTGCTCCCTCGGGACCACTCCTCGCCATCGACGCGGACCCATCCACCGAGGGCGTTCGGATCGACGATCTCGTCAGCCGTCACGATGCATGGACCCAGCCCGTTCGAGCCGTCGAAGTCCTTGGCGTCCTCGTTCAGCCCGGCACCCATCTTGTGGTTGCGCACCTGGCGGTCGCGAGCCGTCCAGTCGTTGAAAATCGTGAAGCCGAAGATGCACGACTCGGCCTCTGCCTCGTCCACACCACGAGCCGTTCGCCCGACGACCATGCCCAGCTCGAGCTCGAAATCGAGCTCCGCCGAGTACGGCGGCGCCACCACTTCGTCGTCCGGGCCGCTGATGTAGAGGTGATCGCGCAACGTGTTAGGACTGCGACGGATGGTGCGGTTCAGGCCGAACCGGTGCTCCATTCGCCGGTACTCGGCCTCGATGTCGGCCTCGCCGGGACCGGCCATCCGTCGCGCCATCTGGCGGAAGGCATCGGGCAGGTGTGACGTGAGCACGCCGAGATCCCGGATCCGCCTCGGCCACTGCAGCGGTGCGAGCAGGCGCACGCTCTCAATCGCGGCCACGCGATGGTGACCGGGCTGGGCGGCGGCCGCGGCGACGGCGTCCAGTGCGGGACGCCCGGCCTCGATCAACTCGAGCATCGTGGCCAACTCATGACCGCCGTGCATGGTCCCGGTGACGTCAACGACCGCCTGGTCGCCGTCGATGAGCACGCCGAGCCGAGTGTGACCCGAGCCGACAGCGCCCCGCGGTACGAACGTGACCAGACGCATGACGAACACTGTACGGCTATCACAGGATGTTCTCAACGGTAAGCGATCTCGCCGCTGGGCTTTCCGCCAGCCGGGATAAGCTCTGATCGATACGGCGCTAGGACTGAGCGTCAGCGAGGTGGTGGGATGGTCGGCGCTGGCCAGGCGCGAAGGGCGGCCGCGGCGAGCCGGCAGGAGTCCGCTGCGGCCACGCGACGCGGGCTCATCGATGTCGCGGCGGAACTGATCGCCGAGCGCGGCCCAGTGGCGGCCTCGGTAAAGGCGATCACCGAGCACTCTCAGGTGAGTCGCGGCCTGATCGGCTGGCACTTCGGATCAAAGGATCAACTGGTCATCGAGGTCATCGAGCGATCCATGAGCGAGGTCGAGAGCGCACTGCGCCGCTCAGTGTCGAACCCGGCGACCGCCTCCTTCGCGGCATTGAGTGCGGGGTTCGCTGCGACGGCGGGGAGCGTCTCCGGCCGGGTACTCGTGGCCACGCTTGCGCACGTGCTCGCCCACCGCGACAACGTCGCGGTGGCCTATGACCGTGGCGTGCGGCGGCTAGTCGACGTGGCTGCCGCCGTAGCGGGTTCCTCGGGCGTTGCCGAGCCCGAGCGAACGCTGGTCGCGTCGATGTTCGTGGCGTCGATGCTCGGGTTCGGGCTCCAGTACGCGCTCGATCCCGAGCTCGACCGGCGAGCCGGTGCGACGATCGGCCACGCGTTCGATCACTGTGCAGGCGGGGCGTGAGCCCAACCCGGCGCGAGGAGATCTCAGCCGAGAGCCGCGCCCGGATCCTGCGGGCCGCCACCGACCTGCTGGCCGAACAGGGCCTGCGGGCGGCCACGGTGCACAAGGTGGCCGAGCGGGCCGGGATCAGCCACACCTCGGTCGGGTGGCACTTCGGCTCGAAGGACGGGCTGGCCTGCGCGGTGACCGAGGCGGCGTTCGAGGCCGTTTTCGCGCGCTTCGCCGCTCTGGCCGACGACGATGCGCCGCGAACCGTAGCGCGCTTCCTCGAGGCGCACCGCGACATCACGGCGTCCACGCCCGGCCGGGTCTTCGCACGCATCCTGCCCGAGGTCGCGCTCAGTGACGGCCGTCTTCGCGAGATCTACGTCGACGGCTACCGGCGTATCCGTGAGCTGGCCACGGCCTACCTCGAACCAGTCGTGGCGGCGGCCGGAGTCGACGTGGACGCGAGCACATTCGCCAGCGCGCTCTTCGCGTCGGGAGCCGGCGTCAACCTGATGCGCGGGCTCGACCCAACCTCGTCGCGGCGATCGGGCTTCGCGGTCGTCGGCCAGGTATTCAGTCGCATGCTGACGGCCGGACCGAGCACCGGGTCAGTCGAGGAAGGCCACGGCCCGAGCGGGTGCCGCGCTCAGGCCGACCAGGCGCAACGGGAACACGCCGAAGGTGAAGCCGGTCCGCGGTAGCTGATCAAGGCCGTGCAACTGCTGCACGACGAAGGCTTCCCGCTCGCGGATGGCGCGGTGCCCGTCCCACAGCACCGCCGCGTCTCCGGTCCGGCGGTACTCCTCCCGCATCCGCCAGAACGGCCGGTCCCAGCCGGCGGCGTCCGTGCCCAGCACGGCCGCCCCGAGCCCGGTCAGAAAGAGGGTGGCGTCGCGCGACATGCCGGGATAGTCGAAGTACTCGCGGTCGCGGACGGTGTAGCGCTCCTGTCCGGTGCGAAGTAGCACGGCGTCACCGGGCCGGATCCGGATGCCCGCCGCGCGCAACGCCCCGTCGAGGTCGCTCGGCTGGAACGCCTGGCCGGGACGCGCCGGCTCGCGCAGGTCGAGCATGTGCGCCGGCCGCACGAGCTCGTCGAGGGCAATCTCGTCTATCCGCCGTGCCGGCCGGCCTTCGCACTGGCTGCCGCTATGCAGCGGCGCGTCCACGTGCGTGCCGCAGTGTGAGTTCATGTCGTCGAGGAACTCCTCGGCCCAGCCCTCGGCCCCGGGCAGGTCCTCGACCGGGCAGCCGAAGGCCTCGCTCATCCGGATGGCGCCATCGCCGGCCGGGCTCAGCGCGCGCACGCGCGGCGCAAAGATGTTGCCAACCTCAGGCGGCAGTAGCCCGCGGTCGGCCGAGTCGATCGGGCGGGTCAGGTCCACGATCCGCCTCATCGGCGTTCCAGCAGCCGGCGCAATTCTCGCGTGCCGTCGAGCGCAGCGGGAAATCCCGCGTACAGCGAGACATGTAGGAACGCCTCCGCGAGTTCCTCGGCACTGATGCCGTTGTCCAACGCGGCATTCAGGTGCGTGCGCAACTCGGCGGTCCGTCCGGTCGCGGCCAGCACCCCGATGGTGATCAGCATCCGCGACTTCAGGTCGAGCCTGCCCGAGTTCCACACCTGCCCGTAGCCGTAGTCCACGACGGCCTGGCGCAGCCGGCGCTCGTACGGCGCGCACTCACCCCGAAATGCCCGGGCCGAGTCGGGCCCAATCAACTCGCTCAGCTTCGCCACTCCGGCGTCGGCCGCGTCGACCACGATCACCACCACCCGCTTCGGTCCCGATGACTGGATGGCCATCACAGAGTAAGACAGCCGTGGATCCCCACTGTGCCACCTCTTGTAATTTTCTGGAAATGAATCCAGACTCAGGTTATGGGAAGCGACGTCGAGGTCAGCACCAGCCGTGCCGACGACGGGGTCCAGCCAGGCCCCGCCGGTTTCGACCTGTGGGCGCGGAGCTACTTCGCCGCGAAGTCCAGGCATGATCTGGACGCCCTGGCCGGCTCCTTCGATCCGGATATCGCTTACGAAGACGCAGTGCTGTGCCGCCGGACGTCCGGCGCCGACCGGATGCGTGCTACGTACGCAACCGTCTTCGCCGCCGCCCCCGGCTCGGCGCGCTCGACCCTGATCTGGTCGGCCGGGGACGACGGCGGAGGAGCCGTTCAGTTCCTGAATGACGCTGCGCTCTTCGGTGCGCCGATGCATGTCGTGGCGGTGATCGAACTCGACCGCGGCCGGGTTACCCGCCAGCGCGACTACTGGGATGGCCGGGCGCTTCCCGCCTCGACCCTGGCCGGGATGCGGGCAGCGTATCCGGCGCACATGCCACCGGCCCGACTTGCGGGCGAGCAGCGCTCCCCTTGGACTCCGGTACTGGGCGCGGCGGCCAAGGCGTATCGAGCCGCGCTCGAGTCGCGATCGAGCATCGCCGGGCTGCTCGCGGACGACGCCGTTCTCACGGATCTTGCCTGTGGAGTGCGGGTTGTGACCAGGGACGCCGTCGCGGCTTACGTGGCGCGATGGTCGGCGGCGCTTCCGTACGGACGGGGAGCCCAGGAGACCCATGTCGTCGGCGGCGCGGGCGGTGGCGCCTGGGAGTGGACGGCGAGCCTGGCGTTCGCCGAGCCGGTCGGCGCGGGTGTCACGGCAGTGCGATTGTCAGCCGATGGTCGCATCGCCGAGATGGCCTTCGGCTGGGACACGTCGCGGCTGTCGTCGCGGCAGCGCAGCGAACTGCCTGATCCCGGTGATCGCGCATGAGCGACTCGAACTACGACGTCATCGTCGTCGGCGGAGGAACCTCCGGTTCGGTCGTCGCGGCCCGGCTGTCCGAAGATCCCGGACGCCGGGTCCTGCTGCTGGAAGCAGGCCAGATCTTCACCAGCGTCGACGACTTCCCGCCCCAGCTGCTCGGCCGGGACGAGAGTGCGTGGGTTGGCCCGGATCACAACTGGTGGCACGCGGTCTCGCTCACCCGCGAGCGGCCCGAACCCATGCCGGTGACCCGCGGCCGGGTGATCGGCGGTTCGAGCTCGGTGAACGGCGGCATCCACTTGCGCGCCGTGCCCGAGGACTTCTCCGGCTGGGGCGGCGGGTTGTGGGACTGGCCGGACGTACTGCGGTGCTACTGCGCCTCGGAGCGGGACCTGGACTTCGGCGCCGATCCTGTGCACGGCGACCGCGGGCCGGTTACCGTGCAGCGGGCTCGCCGCGCCGACTACACGCCGCTGTACGCATCGTTCGACGCCGCCTGTCGCTTGCTCGGTCACGCGGAGTGCCACGACATGAACCACCCGAAGGCTGCCGGTGTGGGGGCGCTGCCACGCAACTTCGAGCGCGGTATGCGCGCGAACGCCGCCTTCGCCTACCTGTTTCCCGCGCTCGCCCGGCCCAACCTTGACGTTCGCGGCGAGAGCGTCGTCGATCGCGCTCTCGTCGACCACGGTGTCGTCCGCGGCGTCGAGAGCATCGAGGGCGGGCAGATGGTCCGCCGGTACGCACCGGAGGTCGTGCTGTGCGCGGGGGCGTTCATGACGCCGGCCGTGCTATTGCGGTCGGGGATCGGACCGGGGCATGATCTTGCCGAGCTCGGCCGGCCCGCATTCGCCGATCTTCCCGGTGTCGGGGCGACGCTGCACGATCACCCGACCGTCCACGTCCAGGTCCGGCCCCGGTCGGAGGAGATCATCCCGGCTGCAGGTGCACCGGGCCGGCTCCAGGCGGCCCTGACGTTCACGGCACCCGGATCGCCCCATCGCAACGACCTGCAGATCATGCCGTCATACCGGGGCAACCTGCTGGCGCTCACAGTCATGCTGAACCGCTCGTTCAGCACAGGCTCGGTACGGCTCAGCTCGACGGATCCTCGCGAAGGCCCGCAGATCCAGCTGAACTACCTGTCGCATCCCGGCGATCTGGCGCGGCTTCGCGCCGGGGTCGAAGAGGCAGTGCGCATCATGATGGCGCCGCCACTTGCCGAGATCGCCGCGGACGGCGGTCCCGACCTCCAGGCCGCTCTCAGCGAGGCTGAACTCGACGCCTGGATACGAAGCCGCGTCTCGACGGCCGCGCACTCCAGCGGGACGTGCCCGATCGGTGATCCCGACGGCGGCGGCGTCGTGGACGCCCGCGGGCGCGTCCACGGCGTGGACGGGCTTTCCATCTCGGACGTTTCGATCGTGCCGGTTCCGTTGCGTAATAACGCCAACGCG